>JBCCBF010000313.1:0-3364 GCA_039814445.1 Pseudomonadota bacterium | reverse complement strand
ACCAGACGCTTATAGCTGTTGGTGGACGCATTGGTGAAGGCGTTCAGCGCTTTCGCGTGCTTGATGATCCCGCCGATATAATAAAGCGCGGTTTCGGACAAATCGGCATAACCAGAACCCGCAAAGGTTGGCTCGTCACCCTTCCAGATCGATTGGTGGACGTGCATGCCGGAACCGTTATCACCAAACACGGGCTTGGGCATAAAGGTCGCGGTGTGGCCATAGCCATGGGCCACGTTGTGCACGACATATTTGTAGAGCTGCATGTTGTCAGCGCATTTGGTCATGGTGTCGAATTTCATACCCAATTCGCACTGGGACGGCGCCACTTCGTGGTGGTGTTTTTCCACCGGCACGCCCATTTCTTCCATCATACAGATCATCTCACCGCGCACATCGACCAGGCTGTCGACTGGGTTCACGGGGAAGTAGCCACCCTTCACGCCAGGGCGGTGACCCATGTTGCCATCGGGGTATTCTTTCGCCGACGCATAGGGGCCTTCTTCTGAGTCAATTTTGACGCTGATCTCGTCCATGGCGACTTTGACGCGCACATCATCGAACAAGAAGAACTCAGCCTCAGGACCGAAATAGGCGGTGTCACCAATACCGGTGGAACCCAAATAGGCCTCAGCGGCTTTTGCGGTGGAGCGGGGGTCACGGGCATAAGGTTGACCCGTGGATGGCTCGAACAC
The DNA here is from genome assembly GCA_039814445.1 of Pseudomonadota bacterium. Taxonomy (GTDB): domain Bacteria; phylum Pseudomonadota; class Alphaproteobacteria; order TMED2; family TMED2; genus TMED2. The sequence goes on along the minus strand of JBCCBF010000313.1, from coordinate 2,669 downwards.
ATCACAGAACAGCGATAGGGTCGCGTGCTGATAGAACGGATCGATGGTGGCGGAATCAAGCTGAGGCTTAAGGATCATGTCGGATTCATTGATCGCTTTCCAGCCAGCAATGGATGACCCATCGAACATCACGCCATCAGAGAGCAATTCTTCATCAATGGTGCTCACATGTTGGGCGGTATGCTGTAGCTTGCCGCGGGGGTCGGTGAAGCGGAAATCGACGAATTTAACGTCGTTTTCCTCGATCATTTTCATGATTGATTTTACGTCTGCCATGGTGGCTATCCATCCTTCGTGGTTGGTTAAACGTGGAAAAAACTGATGATGTTTGGGGTCGACAGAAAAGAGACCCGGCCCGGTGCGTCCCCCTTGATGATGGCATCACATGATGGTCATCAACGCACCCTTACCCAGCGTTGTGATACGCCGGGAAGTACCGAGGTGAATGGGGTGATTAGACGGCTTCGGCACCGCGTTCGCCGGTGCGAATGCGGATGGCTTCTTCAATGGGTGACACAAAGATTTTGCCATCGCCAATACGGCTGGTTTGCGCCGCGTTTTGGATCGCTTCAATAGCGCGTTCGACAAGCTCGTCTTCCATCACCACTTCAACTTTTACCTTGGGCAGGAAATCGACCACATATTCAGCGCCGCGGTATAATTCGGTATGGCCTTTTTGCCGGCCAAAACCTTTGGCTTCGGTCACGGTCAGGCCTTTGATACCAATCTCGTGCAACGCCTCTTTTACTTCGTCGAGCTTGAACGGTTTGATAATCGCTTCGATCTTTTTCATGTAAAACCTTCAACGGGTGGGCAGCGTAAATGAAAAGCCATCACCAAGAACAACCGATCAATCATTTAGCGGTGGGTGATAGCCCTGTTAGGCAGCCATCTTTTTATAGCTGCACCATAACTCGTCCGCCCATTAGCATAGGCCGTGCCAATCTGAGAAAATCACTTAATACATTGGAAATAATAAGTAATTTTTCGATGGCTTGGTGGTGCAAAGGGTTGTGCTGATGAAAAAATAGGCGTTTGCTTAAATCCGCATCACGGTGGCTGTGATCACAGAATAACAACTCGGCCTTGATTTTCAGGTGCCGATAACTTTATTGATGCTTCCCCAGCGCGTGCATTTATGCACAACGCCCGTGTGGCGACTGTAGCTCAGTGGTAGAGCACTCGGTTGTGATCCGAGCTGTCGCGGGTTCAATCCCCGTCAGTCGCCCCATTTTCTCCTATATCATTTCCATCGTACATTTTACCTCCGCTCCTAGGGCCTTTTCATTGCGCCGAAGCCTCGCCATAGTGATGACCCGGCTTCGGCTTGATCACGCATTGTCATGGCTTCTGTTTCGCACCCCGATTTTCCCCATTCCCATTTGCTGTTAACACCTCCCCAAATGCAGGCGGCCGATCACGCTTATGTGGTCCAGGGCGGTGATAGCTGGGGGCTCATGCAAATGGCGGCCCGCCAAGTGGCAAATTATATTTTGGATCACTGCCATTGCCGGCCCGTGCATGTCTTGGCCGGTCCCGGCAATAATGGGGCCGATGGTGTGGTGGTGGCCGCGTATCTGCGTGAGGCCGGTTGGCCGGTGTCGATTAGCCGCCAAGGCGTGCTGCCAAAATCCCCAGACGGCAAGAAAGCCCTTAAACTGTGGGGGGCGCCGGTTCCCGAGGCAAAAGGCGTGTTGCCGCCAGCGGATATCTATGTGGACGCTCTGTTTGGTGCGGGTTTGAATCGACCCTTAAAAGGCAATGCCTCGGCCTTGGTCGCCGCGATGAATGCCAGTGACGCTCGAATCATTGCGATCGATATGCCCAGCGGTATTGATGGGGCGACGGGCCAGGCCCTGGGGGAGGCGGTTATCGCCGATGATACAGTCAGCTTTTTCCGCCCCAAGCCAGGGCATTTCTTACAGCCCGGGCGCAATCACTGCGGCCGCTTGGCTATCCGCGATATCGGCTTAAGCCGTGACCATGTGGCAGCGGATACGGGCCGCCTCGCGCTCAATGATCCGGGGATCTGGGGGGCCGCACTACCATCGCTTAAAGTCGCCCATAAATACGCCCGGGGACGACTATGGGTTTTGGGCGGGGTTTGGATGACTGGGGCTGCGGCCTTGGCTGCCGCTTCTGGTTTGCGGGCCGGTGCTGGTTTGGTGGGCATTGCGGCCAGCAATGATGAAACGGCCGCGATTTACCGACGTTATGAGCGGGCTTTGCTGACCGCTGAGGCTGTTGATGTGGGCGATTGGCGGGCCTTACTAAACCGGTTTCAACCCGATTGCTTGGTCCTTGGGCCCGGCTTATCAAATCACCCGGACCCGATGAGTTGGATCAAGGTGGGGCTAGAGGAAGTACCCCAAGCGGTGATCGACGCCGATGGGTTAAATGCGTTTCAAAACAACCCGGATGATTTCTTTGCCTTGCTAGGGCCTAACATGGTGCTCACCCCGCATCAGGGGGAGTTTGACCGTTTGTTCGGCCATTTATTTGGCCCGGGTCCTAATGCCGATGATCATAACGGGGCAGGGGCAGAAGCAGAAACAAGGGCAGGGAAACAGCTGCTCAGCCGTTTAGAGCGCGCCCAGATAGCGGCGAAACAGGCCGGTTGTACCGTTGTGCTCAAGCCCAGTGAAGTAGCACCTCTGTCCGCGCAGATT
>JBCCBF010000175.1:0-5961 GCA_039814445.1 Pseudomonadota bacterium | reverse complement strand
TAAAACGGCGTTTCTTTTTCGAGCGGTACCGGGTGCCCAGTGCTGCTGCCAAGCAGTACACCAGCCTGTTTCCAGCGATCCCAACCGGTTCCGCGGGCCAGTTTGATTGAGATATGACCTTGGTCATCGCCGCTATAGATCATCCATTGTTGACCGGCTTGATCGACAACCACATGGGGGTCGCTCGCGGCTTCGTAGTTTTCTTCAGGGATGGCATCCCGGTAAACCGGCGCCCCATGGCGTTGCCAACCTTGCTCACCCATAAAGCAGGCAAGGGCATTATTGGGGGTGAGCACAACACTTAAACTGGCCACGAAGAGCCATAGCGAGCGATAGGGTTGAGCCATGATGGGTTCCTTTTGAGCGATGATCCGCAGCGGTGTTGGTATTGGTGACGATCGTCATCAATACTCAGAATTGGGGGGCGTTAATGAACAGTCGTAATCGTAATGATAATCATTTGCATGTTTCATTGTGCCGATTTAAGACGCCTATAGTATCAGCAATCACTAATTGGACCACCCTCCCCATGGTTGATCACGCGATCAAACGACAACCGTTTTTTACCGCCCTTTTGCAACCCTTATCCCGGGTGGCCCAAGCAACCGGCGGGGCGCCCCATACTAATCTTGACTTAATGGTTGCCATTGCCCGTACCCATGGCGGCGACTTTGTGGTTGCGGGTCATGATCGTCGTTTTGATCGACCCTTGCTGCACGCCCTAGAAACCGCTCGCCAACAGGGCATCAAAGGTGATTTTCACTTCATTGAACCCGTGACCGCGGTGCGGCAAGCCATGGGCCATGCTGTCCCCCGGGCCGTGGATAGGTTGTTGATGCATTACGAATGCGCCAGTGCCTTTGAGACGCCGCCAGCCTATAGCTTTCTTGAAGGGGTTGTGATGGATTATGAGCGTCAGGTGGCACCGGGGCCCGATGACATGGCTCATATCATCGCTGCAAAACAGGCCGTAAAACTACCGGGTATCGATCAGCTTATGGCGCCTGAGGGCACGGTATCGTCTCGTGATCGCCAGGCGATTATTGCGCAAACATGTGACGCCGCACAGGATATGGCGCAATCACCGCTTAGCATTCTAGGCGCGGTAAGTGCTGATCAATTTATCCGTCAGCGTGACACACAGCGGTTCTTTGCGGTCATGGAACCGGATCTCGTCACAGCCTTGGCCGCCGGTGATTACAGCCTGTTGGGCAAAGCGCCCGGTGGCGACGTGGCCCGTTCTACGGTTCGATCGCCTCATGATCCTGCTGTCGGGGCTACCCGCGCGGCTACAATCTTACAGCTTCCCAGCAGCCGGCTGCCCATTCGCCATCAAACCACGCCGACACCCGCGAGAGTACCTGGGGCAGCGTCACGGCCAAGGCTTACATTGGTCCGATAGGGTGGGCTGATCGTTTACCAAATGGATCACCTCTAACATCACGACCTGGCCATGGGCTTTTTGCGTTGCCCTTAAAAATTACGCCGTCAGCCACCTCAAATAATATGGCCGGCCGGGATAAGCGCGGCGCGCTAGTCCCGAAACGCTAGCGGGTCCTTATCCGGCAAGCAGGTGTCAGGCACCCAGACTTCGAGCAATTCATTATGGTTATCATAGTGTTCTTTAGGTGGGGTCCAAATTCTCGGCGATCCTTTGAACCTTGTCTTTTCCGATTTGTTGATACCATTGGTAAGCGTCTGTTTGCTTTGCCTTTGATACTAACTCAGTCCACCCCATTGTCAGTAGACTAGGTATTTTAAGAGTAGCGTTATGATTAGGCTTTATACGATCAGCGGCACGCTGTTCACGCGGCGTAGACGTAATACCGTAGGCTAAGACATTTCTGCTCACAGCCTATTGGCCATGAAAAAAGCCCGCCGAGCGTGGCTCGCGGGCCTTTTGATAGGGTTTATTAGGATGGTGCGATTACTTGCGCGAGACCATCATTTGTTTGATTTCACCAATCGCTTTCGCCGGGTTAAGGCCTTTGGGGCAGGCGCTGGTGCAATTCATGATGGTGTGGCAGCGATAGAGCTTGAAGGGGTCTTCCAGCATATCGAGACGCTCACCGGTCGCTTCATCCCGGCTATCGGCCAGCCAGCGATAGGATTGCAGCAGGATCGCCGGGCCTAAGTAACGGTCGCCATTCCACCAATAGCTGGGGCAGGAGGTGGAGCAGCAGAAGCACAGAATACACTCATACATACCATCCAGCTTGTCCCGGTCTTCCGGTGATTGAAGCCGTTCGCGGGTGGGCGGCTGGGTGGTGGTTTTCATCCATGGCTCGATCGACGCATATTGCGCGTAGACATGGGTGAGGTCAGGGACCAAATCCTTCACCACCGGCATGTGCGGCAGGGGGTAGATCTTCAGATCACCCTTCACATCCGCGATGGCCTTGGTACAGGCCAGGGTATTACGGCCATCGATATTCATGGCGCAAGACCCACAAATACCTTCACGGCAGGACCGGCGGAAGGTCAGGGTCTGGTCGTAATCATCCTTAATATGGATGAGGGCGTCGAGCACCATGGGCCCGCAATCATCCAAATCAATGGTGAACTCATCAACCGTTGGGTTGTTCCCATTCGCCGGATCATACCGATAGACCTTGACCTTTTTCGGCCGTACCGCATCGGCCTTACCCGCATGCTTCTTGCCTTCGGTGATCTTGGAATTAGCTGGCAGTGTGAATTGCGCCATGATGGGTATGCCTAACGCTCGTCGGTAATCGGTTCAATAATTGGTTGAGTAACCATCCGTGGTCGCGGGGTCTTTTAATAAACCCGCGCCTTGGGTGGAAATGCTTGTACTTCATTGGTCATCGGGGTGAGGGTCACTGGACGCTCGCCCATCTTCACGTCATCACCTTCCAGGTAGACGATAGAATGGTGCATCCAGTTTTCATCATCCCGATCGGGGTAGTCTTCTCGGGCGTGGGCGCCTCGGCTTTCCGTCCGGTTGGCCGCGGAATTCATGGTGACAACCGCCTGATGCATGAGGTTGTCGAGTTCCAAGGCTTCAACCAAATCGGTGTTGAACACCATAGTGCGGTCGGTGACTTTGATGTCCTCGCGCCGCTTCCAGGTCTCACCAATCAACTTCACGCCTTCGTCTAATACCTCGCCGGTGCGGAACACGGCGCAGTTGTTCTGCATCGTGCGCTGCATATCCCGGCGGATTTCAGCGGTCCGCGTGTCACCACTGGCGTGGCGCATATGATCAAGACGGGATAAGGCCACGTCGTCGGCGTCTTTTGACAATGGCTTATGGGCCTGTCCTGGCTCCACGGTATCAGCGGCGGTATGCGCAGCCGCTCGGCCAAATACCACAAGATCCAAGAGCGAGTTAGAACCCAAACGGTTCGCCCCATGGACCGATACACAGCCGGCCTCACCAATCGCCATCAAGCCCGGCACCACACGGTTCGGGTCATCGGCTGTGGGATTCAGCACCTCGGTCCGGAAATTCGTGGGAATACCGCCCATGTTGTAATGCACGGTGGGCAGCACAGGGATCGGGTCTTTGGTCACGTCCACATCAGCAAAAATCTTCGCCGTTTCAGCAATGCCGGGGAGGCGTTTGTTGATCACATCAGGATCTAAATGCTCAATATGCAGATTGATGTGATCACCATTTTTACCCACGCCACGGCCATCGCGGATTTCCATGGTCATGGACCGTGACACCACATCACGGCTGGCAAGATCTTTGGCCGATGGGGCATAGCGCTCCATAAACCGCTCACCCTCAGCATTTGTCAGATACCCGCCTTCGCCGCGCACGCCTTCGGTGATAAGGCAACCTGCGCCATAAACCCCGGTGGGGTGGAATTGGATAAATTCCATATCCTGGAGTGGCAAACCAGCGCGGAGTACCATGGCGTTACCATCACCGGTACAGCTATGGGCTGAGGTGCAAGAGAAATAAGCCCGGCCGTAACCGCCGGTGGCCAGCACCGTTTGGTGGGCGCGGAACCGGTGTAACGTGCCGTCATTCAGGTCCCAGGCGATGATACCGCGGCATTCACCCTCATCCATCAACAGATCGATGGCGAAATACTCGATGAAAAACTCAGCATTTTGCTTGAGTGATTGTTGGTAGAGCGTGTGCAGGATCGCGTGGCCCGTACGGTCGGCCGCGGCACAAGTACGCTGGGCGGTGCCTTTACCAAACTCAGTGGTCATGCCGCCAAAGGCACGCTGATAGATCTTGCCCTCTTCGGTCCGGCTGAATGGCACACCATAGTGCTCCAGCTCAATGATCGAGGGGATCGCTTCTTTACACATATATTCGATGGCGTCTTGGTCACCGAGCCAGTCGGAACCCTTCACCGTGTCATACATGTGAAAGCGCCAATCATCATTGCCCATATTGCCGAGGGCCGCAGAGATACCGCCCTGGGCGGCCACAGTGTGGGAGCGGGTGGGGAAAAGCTTGGTCACACAGGCGGTTTTCAGACCGGCTTCGGCCATTCCCAAGGTCGCGCGTAACCCCGCACCACCAGCTCCGACGATGACCACATCATATTCGTGGTCCACAATATCGTAAGCTTTCCCATTCACAGCGGTACCCGCTGAACCATTTGCTTGTGTCATTGATTACGATCCTCCAAGACCGATTTTCAAAATGCTGTAATAACAAGCGACCGCGCCGGCGATGCAGAACAAGTTGACGGCAATAATCGACAGCTTGCGGCCCCATTCATGAGAGACATAGTCCTCAAGCACGACCTGGAAACCGAGACTGGCGTGATAGAACGTCCCAGTGACCAATAAAATCATCAAAATCCCATTGAGGGGCTGGGATAAGGTGGCCGTTGCGGCGTCATAAGACGCGCCGCCTAAGCTGACCACCAACATAATAAACCAGATCACCAAGGGGACTAAGGCGATCGCTGTGACCCGTTGGATCCACCAATGGTGGGTGCCATCCTGGGCTGAGCCAAGACCACGGGCCCGGCGTAGGGGGCTAGAAAAATCACTCATGGATCAGGCCTTCCCTAACAGCATAAAACCGATAAACCAGGTCACCGCGCTCAAGGTTAAGGCCGAGGCAACCACGGCGTATCCAGAAAGATAGGCATTCCGCAGCTCATAGCCGTAACCCACATCCCAAAACAGGTGCCGGATACCATTGGACAGGTGGTAATAAATACTCACCGTCCACCCAAACAGGGCGATCAGCCCGTACCAGGCCGTCATGTGACCCATTACCGCATCATAGGCCGCCGGGCCGGTTGCTAGCGCCACAAGCCAGGTGGTCAAGAGGGCCAACCCCACCGTATTCGCTACGCCGGTAGCCCGATGGGTAATCGATAACACCGCCACAAGCGGCAAGCGATAGACTTGCAAATGCGGTGATAACGGGCGACCGCGGGCTGGTGATGTAGAGTCAGACGAGGCCATGGATGGCTCCTACGTTACGTGACCTAAGTATAGCATAATTTTGTTAAATCTTGCTGTACCCTGTTTTGTTTGTGCCAGGCTTAGGCCCTTGTGACAAGGGGGGCAAGGCATGACAGATATGGGTATGATAAGAACAATCACACTGCCATATTGCAGCTGCGAGAATGGCGATCTGACTGTTAAGGTCAAGCACTGTTTTAGAATTTCTCTAAACCGCGACGATTAACCCGGTAACAGCCCCGATCAAATTTAGCATCTCATCAGTTGCCACTTGGTGAAAAAGCCCGGGAGACCTACAAATAGGGCTGTGATCGAGACGTAATCTAGATGTTCCGGTGTGGCGGTGTCCAACGCTCCTAGCAATAAAACCATGACGCTGTACCAGGCGGCAGCAACCGCCTTGGATGATCGTCAGTTCGACACAGCCCTCACGCTTTTTGAACAGGTCACCGAACAAGCAGATTCGCCGCTAGAGGCATGGCTAAACGCTGCCCAACTGGCCCTAAGTTTAAATCAACCGGACCGGGCAGAAAGCCTGCTCCTAGCTGTCCG
>JBCCBF010000137.1:0-7128 GCA_039814445.1 Pseudomonadota bacterium | reverse complement strand
TCGAAAAACCACAAACGACCTAAGTAATTCAAAGAGTAAACGAAAGATCGTAAACCACCGCCGATTGTTGACGACAGGACCAAACCCATGTCCCAAAACATGCAGCCATTTCGCACCGATAGTGGCTTTCGCCCGATGACCGGGGCGGACAACGCCCAATCTCTGTTGTTGGTCGATGATGATAAGCCATACCGCGAGCGCTTGGCCCGGGCATTAGAGAAACGGGGTTTTACCGTGGAACAAGCCGAGAGCGTCGAGCATGGCTCCGACCTCGCGCGCCAACACCGCCCACGCTACGCGGTGCTCGATTTACGGCTGTTGGATGGCAGTGGTCTCGACATCGTTGCCACGTTGCGGGACGTCAGCCCAGATTGCCGGATCGTGATGGTCACGGCTTACGGTAACATCGCCACCGCCGTCGCGGCGGTGAAGGCCGGTGCTGTTGATTACTTATCCAAACCCACCGATGCCGATGCCATTGAAGCGGCACTGTTAAGCCCTGATGAACGGGCGTTGCCCGAGCCACCGGAGAACCCCATGCCAGCCGACCGGGTGCGGTGGGAACACATCTTACGGGTTTATGAGCAATGCGATCGTAATGTGTCTGAAACCGCGCGCCGTTTGCGGATGCATCGCCGGACCTTGCAACGCATCCTGGCAAAACACGCCCCGCGCGAAGGCGAATAGCCATCAAATTAAGCCGCACCGGCAGGAATTCGCCAAGGGCCACGACGAAACAGTCTAGCCTTTTGCGTGACCTTTGGGTAAACCCCGTCACGTTATGAGTGATCTCAACGAAATTCTCACCGGGCTGGTCAGCCGTATCGACCAGGCAGCCGTTTTATGCGTCGGCGATATTATGCTCGACCGCTTTGTCTACGGCTCCGTCGATCGCATCTCGCCCGAAGCGCCGATCCCAGTCATCCGGGTTCAGCGTGAAACCTCTAGCCTGGGCGGGGTTGGCAATGTGGCGGCCAATGTCCATGCCCTCGGGGCTAAGGCGATGATCGCAGCCGCGATCGGCGATGACCCCACCGGCCATGATATTCGTGATAAAACCGCGGCCTTGATCGGCGACACCAGCGGCTTGATAATCAGCCACGATCGCCCCAGCACCCAGAAAACGCGCTTTCTAGCCCGCAATCAGCAATTGCTGCGCTCCGATGAGGAAAGCACGGTGGCCTTGCCCGCCAGCGAGCGACAAAAGCTTATCGATGCCGCACTTGCCCATATGGAACACGCTACGGCGGTAGTCTTGTCTGATTATGGCAAGGGGGTCCTGAACCCTGAGACCACCAAAGCCATTGTGGACGCGGCCAAGGCCAAAGACATTCCGATCATTGTGGACCCCATGGTGCGTGATTTCAGCCGGTATCGTGGCGCCAGCCTGGTCAGCCCCAACCGCAAAGAGCTATGGGAAGCCACCTCCATGCCCACCGATAGCGACGATGAGATCGAAGCGGCGTGCTGGAACATTATTGATACCTGCGGCATCGATGCCGTGGTGGCCACCCGGTCCGAGGAAGGCCTATCGGTGGTCAGTGGCAGTGGCGTCATCAATCACATGCCAACCGAAGCACGGGAAATCTGGGATGTATCGGGCGCGGGCGATACGGTCGTGGCTAATTTGGCCGCCGCTATTGGCCTCGACCGCGACTTGGGTTTCGATGAACGGCTGACACGCTCGGCAGCCTTGGCGAATATTGCCGGCGGCATCGTGGTTGGTAAGGTCGGTACCGCGACCTGTAACCGTGACGAACTGGCCCTGGCGCTACAACAACACAGCCGGTCAGCCGCCCGCCACCAAAAGATGATGAACCTGCAAGCCGCTTTGGATCAGATTACCAAATGGCGCCGTCAGGGCCAGCGGGTGGGCTTCACCAATGGGTGTTTTGATATTCTGCACCCCGGTCATGTGTCCTTGCTGCGGCAAGCCCGTGCCCAATGCGACCGGTTGGTGTTAGGTCTCAACAGCGATAATTCCATCAGCCGGTTGAAGGGCCCAACCCGTCCCGTGAACACCGTTGAGGCGCGTGCCGATGTCTTGGCCGGTTTGGAAAGCGTCGATTTGTTGATTGTGTTCGATGAAGACACCCCGATGGATTTGATCGAGGCCATCCGTCCTGATGTGCTGACCAAGGGCGCCGATTACACCGTGGAAACGGTGGTGGGTGCCGATCTGGTCATGAGTTATGGCGGACGCGTGCATTTGGCAGAACTGACCCCCGGCGTGTCGACCACGAACACCATCGCCAAAATGAAGCTTGGCGAAGAACCCACCGATAGCGACGCGCAATAAGCACGACCAATAAGTCAGCCCAACAGGTACATCTTGGCGAGCTTGGGTTTAATAGCCCTGCTCTGACCAGGGGTCTTCAAGCATCTGTAAGCGCAAGGCCGCAACCCGGCCAAACTTACCAATCAGCATCTTACGGCGCGCGGCGGCCAGCTTATGAGTGGGCGCCTGGCGTTCAACCATAGCGCCATAGGCATCCGCCCGGACCAAACCACAATCCTCGGGGATCAACTCGCCGGGAAAAGCGCCCGCGACCGCGAAGTAAAACTGATCGCAAAAGTCACGATACTCAGGCCATTTTTGATCTGACCGGAAATCGGCGATGCTCGATTTCACTTCAATAATTGTAATGATCCCCTGGCCGTTGATCGTCAGCACATCAGCCCGGCGGCCATTCGGCAGGCTAAACTCCGCGATATTCGGCCAATCCTGCTCCCGGCACCAGCGCCGCACACCGCGGGTAATTTGACCGGTTTTATCCTGTGGATTTAAAGTGTTAGGCGCTGATCGGTTATCAGAAAGCATCCCTGGCCTCGACACTGACAGCGCCGATTCAGTGACCAGGCGCTTTAATCCATGGGGAAATTCGCGTAAATATAAAGGATCGATAACATTGATTGGCACCTGGTCCCAAGCATCAAACCGATGCCCGCGGCCCGCCGGTCACGCGGAAGAGAACACTCCGCCTAGCATGACGAGAAGACGAGCGAGAAGATGATCGGCACCGGTTTCGGATTTATCGGCAGCCCTTTTGCAACCGGCTTAAATGGCGCACCGACGACAGGCCCGGGTACCACCACAACCCCAGGCACGAGCTCGGTTGGCAACACGCTGGCCTCGGGCACCAGTAGCCTGGCCAATGGCGGCCAAGGGGCCCCCATCTTGCCGCAATTACCCAATGCCGTGTCCGCGATGGCCGGTACCGGCACGGCCGATAATCAAACCGATGGCGAGCGCACCCCCGATAACCCCCAAGGACTGACCCAAGAAGAGCAAGCGGTGGTGGCTGAGCTGAAGCGCATTGATGCCGAGGTGCGCCGCCATGAACAAGCCCATATGAACGCCGGCGGGCAATATGCCGGACAAGCCAGCTATACCTATGAAACCGGGCCCGATGGTGGGCGTTATGCCGTGGCGGGTGAGGTTCCCATTGATACCGCACCCGTGCCTGATGATCCCGAAGCGACCATCGATAAAATGGAAGTGGTAATCCGCGCGGCCTTAGCACCGGCGGAACCCTCGGCCCAAGATCAGCGGGTAGCCGCGGGTGCGCGACAGACAATTGTTGCCGCCCAAGCTGAATTGCGAGCCATTGAGCGCGAAGAATTTGAAGCCCGGTTGAATGGCGAAAATCCCGATGCGCCGAGCCAAGCAAACGGCGCTAACAGTGGCAATGCAACTGGTCTTTCTGGCCTGGTCAGTTCGGTATACAACACGGTATCGAGGGTGGGTGAACGCAATAACCCACGCGAAAGTATCGCAGTTTAATGATTGGTGTGATAAACTAACAAAATTATTGGGTGGTGATCGGCATAGAATATGCTTTGCTATCCCAACACACGGTTTATAGTTTCGAGATCAGAAAGAGATCGACATGGTTGCAGGAATTCCCGGTGCGTCGAGCCTTGTGGCTTGGAACGCCTTCATAAAAGACCCGGAAACCCAACTTTCGCAATTCCGTAAGACGCCGAATATTCAGCGTCAGATTGAGAATTTTACTGAAAAATTCAGCCAGTTTGAATCGGTTGAAGACCTCGTCAATGACTATCAAGTCATGCAAGTGGTGTTGTCTGCCTTCCAGCTAGAAGACCAGATCAACTTCACCGCCCGTAATCAAAAAATCATCGAAGAGCCCACCTCTGGTCCGGAAGCAGCCAATAGCCTGGTGAACCAATTGGTGGACCAACGCTACCGTGACTTGGCCGAAACTTTTGATTTCCAAGGCCGCGGCGACACCGTTTTTGCAAGCCCGGTCGTGCTCAATGAAATCATTGATCGGTTTGTGGTCAATGAATTTGAAAAGACCTTGGGTGAAAGCAACCCAGGCTTACGCGAAGCGGCCTTCTTCTCCCGCAGCGTGGGCGATTTCACCAACACGTTTCAACTGCTTAGCAACCGTGCGTTGCGGTCGGTCATTGATACTGGTTTGGGCTTGCCCCCCGAATTTGCGCAAGCTGATTTGGACCAGCAAGTACGCCTGATCGAAGGGCGGCTGGATGTGGAAGAGTTCTTTGCCGACGACGTGGATGATGCCACCGCCTTTCTATTGAGAGATGCCCAGGAAAACAGCTCACGGCTTAGTCCGCTGACGGCAAACTCGAACGCTGCGTTGAACGCGGTCCAACAGATCACAGACCGCATCGATGAAATCCAGCAGCAAATTTCTGATGTGGAGAAACGCACCAATCCAGCTTTGGCCACACCGGCACAGCAAGCCGAAATCACCTTTCAAAACGGCCAGCTTGGCAATACCTTAAGCGTGAATAACCTGCTGACCAAAGCCGCAGGCATCACCGATGGGGTGGCTGACACGATTGCGGAATTGCGTGATTTAGCCTTTGCCACCGGCCAGCTAAACCCAGTCGGCGATGCGGCGCAAATTGCGGCGAATAAAGTCCAATTCCAAGCGCTTGCAAACAGTGCAATCAACCAAATTGCCAGCGCCACTGAGAACAATATTGAAACTGGCGTACCGGAAAGCCTACTTGAACCGGTACCGGGACCGGGTGCCACCAACAAAACCTACCAGCTGACCAGCACCTCGCCGGTGGTCAATGTCACTGGTTTTGACCTCGGTGCTTTCACCACCGCGCTTGCCAATGCAGACGCGCAATTCCAAGCCGATAATTTTACCGGCGCGGATTTGCTGATCGTTGGGTCACGTCAGGACCTATACGATGCCCGCATTTCGCTTGCGGACCAGCTAGAAGCGTTTGATAAAGCCGTTGATGGCGTGACGAATTTCGCCGCGAGCGTGGACCAGGCCACCTTCGTGCCTGGGTTCACCGCGGTTCAGCAATCAGAAACCAATGCCGGTGATGCGTTTAACATAGTGACTGACCTGCGCAATATCGCCCAGGAGCTGAGCGACCCGACACAAAGCACCGCTGATCGCGCTGATTTTGAAGCGCTCTATATCGAAAAGCAGGCTGATTTAGACGCCCTGCTGAACCCACCATCTGCCGATAACCTACTGACCACAAATGCTAGCCTGACCATTGCGATCAATGGCGTGCTCAATTTTGAAACCACGAACGGCATCGACTTTAATGGTGCGGGCTATCCTGAGTTTGACCCAGCCGCACCACCACCGCCCCAAGCCACCGCCGCCGCGCTCGCCGCCACCTTTGATACCTATTTGACGGATATCCAAGATTTACGGACCCAGCTGAACCAAGACCGTCTTCAGTTACAAAAAATTCGTGATCAGTTTGATCCCTTTGGCAGTGTCATTATTGAGCTTCAATCACTGACCGATGATCTGGAGACGATCCGTGAGAGCGCCCGCACTGATTTTGGGCGGGTGGATCCCGAAGACGAAGATGAGCCGGGCTTAAACCTGCTCGATCAAAACTCTGCGGATGGTAAGGTTCAATTGGCGAATGGGACCAATTTCGTCACCCGGGGCATCGCTGATTTCACCGGCCAAGTTGAGCAATTTATCCAGTCCGCTAACACCACGATTAAGTCAGACCGAGTTGCGGGTAATGCCGAGCTGACCACCGCGTTGCAAAACCTGACGAATATGCGACTGCAACTACAAGCTGATATCCGACCCCAGACTCAGGCGCTTGATAATTTTGCACAGGTCATTGCCGATAACAGTGACCCTGAAGAGACCGAGACATCAGAATTCGCCAATCCTTATCAGGACGCGAATGCCTTTACCTTGCAATTCATTCAGCGGTACTTAGCCCTCAGCGATCAAAACAACACAGCCCAAAGCCAAGACCCCATCTTACAGCTGCTGAACGCAGGCAATGGCGGCGACAATCAGGGTGCGGCTGGCATCGTCAACCTACTGGTCTAAATACCGCCACCGACTAATTTTAAAGCGTAAGGTCATGCAGAAAAGCAAAACCGGCGAGTTCACCGGCTACCGGACCGAACAGCAGGCTAAAAACGATGCCGCCTTTAAGGAATTAGCCCAGACTATCATCGACAAAAGCGGATCAAACTGGGCGATCCACGGTCTGTCAGTGATGAAACGCAACGCGCTGGCGCGTGTTCTTTACTACCATGACCTTTATCAAAAATGCCTGCCCATCCCCGGGGTGATCTGTGAGTTTGGCGTACAGTGGGGTGCGGGGCTGTCCACCCTGTTAAACCTGCGCAGTATTTTGGAGCCCTACAACCACTCACGCCATCTTTATGGTTTCGATACCTTTGAAGGCTTCGCCGGGGTTAGCGGCGCGGATGGTGATGCCGCCCAAGCAGGTGATTATACCTCTATGCCCGGCTATGAAGAGGTATTGGCCAAGGCCCTTGCCTATCATGAATCTATCGCCCCATTCCCCGAGGTGAAAAAACACACCCTTATCAAAGGTGATGTGGCCAACACTTTCCCACGCTGGCTTGAGGACAACCCCCACGCCACCGTCGCCATGGCCATTTTTGACATGGATATCTACCAGCCGACCAAAGATGTTTTGGAACGGGTATTAGACCGAATGCCAAAAGGAGCGATCCTGGTGTTTGATGAGTTTAACTGCCCGTTATTTCCCGGGGAAACCCAAGCGGTGGACGAGGTGCTGAAGATCCGCAATCTGGCCCTGCGCCGTCACCCCCACCAAACCTATTGCGCCTTTTGCGAGGTGTAACCATGGCAGCAC
>JBCCBF010000191.1:0-5695 GCA_039814445.1 Pseudomonadota bacterium | reverse complement strand
CGGCAGCTTTATGACGGGTGCCCAGTCTTCAAGCAACTCTTGTCGTGCCAAGATGACCCATTCGCCGGGTATAATAAGCATGGGGGAAAATTGGTCATCGCCGCCTTTGGTGGCCCAATCATAAATGGCAGGGCGTTCTAAATCAGGGTCCTGGATCACCGGGCTGATGCACACGCCGATCACATCGATGCCCCGTCGCTCGATGACCTCATAGGCATCGGCCAAATCATGGGTGCCATAGAACCGCCGTTCATCGATGAGCCCGTCATCGTTTCGGTGATAGGGCGCGCTGATCACCCGCATATCCGTGTAAAACACAATGGCGGGCGTCGGGTTCTGATAGAACATGGCGATATGCTGATCATCCGCCGGGGCGGGCTGAAGTTTTGCTTCCACCGCCGTTAAATGATGGACCATGGGAAAGATATCGCACATGGCCTGGGCATTCGGTTGGATCGGTGGGATCAGGCGGCCAGCGCTGTCGAATACCGGCTCACGATCAATGGCTACCAAGCCGTTTTCGCTTTGCTTATGGGTCGCAAAGATAACCGGTATTGGGTCTGATGCCTCATGCATCATGGTGACGATCAACAACATGACCGTGGGCCAGCCGGCCACCAGCGGAACGGTTATGTCAGGTTGCAAAAAGCTGAACTTTGTCCGGCCCAAATGGGCGAGGAAGGCGGCGGCAAAAGGCGCACAGGCCACGGTACAGAAATACAAAAACCGGAAATATAACGCGCCGATAAAGGTCAAGAGACACAAGCCAAGGATCAGGCCCACAATCAATAACCGGTGCCGTTTATCCCGGTCATCACGCGCGTATTCATAGAGCATGACCACATAAAACAGACCCAAAAATGGGGTGATGAGGTTCATGGAAATGGCCATGGCCCCATAGGTTGGTTGCATCTCACGGATATAGGCCATCCAGGCACCCAATTCTGGGGCCACATGGTTCATGGCCCCCCGACCCGCCGTGGGGAACATCACCAAAAATGCGGCCACAACCACGATACCGAGGAGGCCGATGCCCAACATCTGTGGTACCAGGCGCTGATGGCCTAGCCGCGCTAGACCCCAAAGCACCGGCATCCGCCCGATGATCAGCAGCCCCGTGCAGGCGGCAAATAGGATGTGGACGATAGAGATCCGGTCATGGGCTTCGGCCCACAGGCCCTCATAGGGGGGATCAACCCAAACAGCAGCCACCAAGAGTACGGTACAAGACAGGGCAAAGGCCAATTCGGCCAGGAAAACGCGCGGCTTGGTAAAGGGTGTGCCCCCCTCACTATCACCAGGCGCGTCATCATCAGCAGCATCATGGTCACGACCCGGGCTGTCGGCACTGTTTTGCGCGATGAGAATCCGGTGCCAACATTGAACCGCTAAGCCAATGACTAGCCCGGCTTGGGTTTCCGGCGCGGTCCAGAGTGCCAACCCGGCGAGCAGCCCGGCCAGTATATGATAGGCAAGATAGCGACCGTAGCTGTCGGGCGTGGCGTCGGGGATCGGGTCGGTGGCGGCCTGGGCAGTATTGGCCCCGTCAGTGTTGGCTTGGCTAGTGCTGGCTTGGTCAGTGGCGGTATAGAGACTGCGGTACTGCTCGATCTTTACCAAACACAGCCAAAAACCCGCGACCAAAGCCAGGGCCATCATGTGGTGGTCAGGCCGTCCAAACGTGCCGTAACTCATGATCGGATTACTGGTTAACACAAGCACGGCCGCAATAAACGACCAGCCCCGTGAATTGATGGTCCGGGCTAAATAATAGGTCAGGGTGGCCACCACCAGGGCGCATAAAAAGGCACTTATTGTACCCACAAAGACGATGGCGGTGGGCCATTCCATAAACAACCGGAAAGGTAGCGCCAGCAGGGTTAACAACACGCTGAATGGATAGGTCCAATGGAGCAGCATGCCGTCGGGCGCATTATACTGTTCAAACCACCCACGGCTGGTCCACCAATCGCTCTCAAGCAGCCGGTTCATATAAGTGAAGTTATCGGTAAAGCCCTGAGCCATGGTGCCAGGTAGGCCGTAGCCAAAGGACAATTGCATAGCCAAGGCAACGATGGTGGCGCCAATTAAATAGGGCCAATCGGTGGACCAATTGATGCGTTGTATCCACCGGTTCCAGGGCGGTTGTGGCACCGGTGGCTGTGATGCCGATGGCTGCGATACGAGCGTGGCGTCCGTTTCAGATCGTGGTTGGTCACTCATGATGCAAAAATCGTTCAATCATGGTTTTGTGCGCGTGGATGGCACGCGGCCTACGCCTCAAACGTCTGGTATAGGCGCCAGCCTAACAAGTCCAAGCGATCTTGCCCCCAGAATGGTTCACCTTGAAACACATAACCGGGCGCGCCCACAACCCCAGCGGTGATCGCAGCGTTGCTGTCACTATCGATCCGGCTGTTGGCCGCTTCATCCTTCGCGGCTTCATCGACCCAAGCGGGATCCAGATCGAGTTGCTTTAGGATTGTGCGCAGATGCTCCGGGTCGGCGATATTTTTCTCCTGCACCCACACCGCGCGCCAAATTGCCATCAACAGCTGGTCCATATCGCATAAGCGGTCTTCTGCGTAATTCACCAGCTGGGTCGCGGGCAGGTCATCCACGGGAAAGAATTTGGGCTCCAGGTTCAAATCGATCGACAGAAATTCACGCCAACGTTTGAGTTCATACATCCGGTAGGCTTGGCGCGCCGGCGCTCGTTTTGGCAGCGGCAGGCCACCGGTGGCCTCAAACACTTGGCCAAGCCGCATGGGCCGGTAATCCACGGCCAGTTTGTATTGGCCGACCAATTCCATGAACCGCTGATGCCCCAGATAGCTCCACGGTGAGCTTACGGTAAAATAATAATCAATCGTGCGGGGCATGGGTTTTGACCTGTTGTGTCAGAGGTTAGGTAGTAACGTTAAGCGGTGTTAGGTGGCGTCTTTGCGCTGGCGAATTTCAGCAAACACAGCGGCAGGGTCCGCGTCGGCCATGTCTAAATGCTGTTTTAAGCTGGGGTCGTCGGCGCGTAAAAATGGGTTGGTTGCTTGTTCTTCGCCGATGGTGGTGGGGATGGTGGCGAGGCCCCGTGCCCGCTGGCCTTCGATCACATGGGCCCGATCCCGCAAGGCTGCGTTATCAGGGTCGATGGAGCGGGCAAAACGGGCGTTACTCAACGTATATTCATGCCCGCAATAAACCTGGGTTTCCGGCGGCAGCGCGCGTAAGGCCAAGAGGCTCTTCCACATCTGGGTTGGTGTGCCCTCAAACAGGCGGCCACAGCCCAGGGCAAAGAGCGTGTCGCCGGCAAACAGCACCCCATCATCGGGAAACCAGAAAGCGATATGACCGGCGGTGTGGCCGGGGGTGTCTATCACCTCAATCCGGTGGCCAGCAAAATCCAACACGTCTCCCGCCGCAACCGTTTGATCCAGATCTGTGATCTTATCCTGTTCGGCTTTGGGGCCCGTAATATGCGGGGCAAAGCGCTGTTTTAAGGCGGGGATGCCCGCCACATGATCCTGATGATGATGGGTGATAAAAATATGGCTTAGGCTTAAGTTACGCCGGTCAATTGCTTTGATCACTGGGGCCGCATCGCCAGGGTCGACCAAGCCCACAGCCTCGCCATTATCAGCCACCAACAAATAGATGTAATTATCCGATAGGGCCGGAATGATGTGGACGCTCAGGGCCATGACGGGTCAGGTATTACGTGATGGGTAAAGCGTTATGAACGCTCGTCATCTCGAGAGTGCCGGGTTTGCGGCTGGGGTGCAACCACATCCTCGGTCTGATGCTCTTGCGTGCTCAGGGCCGTGGCTAGTCGGGTTGTGGCACTGCCGGGGCGTTTAGGCTGTTGTTGGCTCGCATCTGGCCGCCAACCGGTGAGGAATATCAGATCGAAACTGGCCGGAACCCGACCATCAGCGCCAGCAAATCGCTCTTGATACAGGGTTAAAGCCTGCCCCAAAACCTCACGCCGTAAGGGTAGGCGGGATCGGTCGCGCCGTATGTTGCTCTCACCCATCGCGCGTAAATCAGCCAACAGGCGCCATGGTTCTTGATAGCGCACCGTGACCCGTTCAGCGTCGGCGACCGGCAGGGCAAACCCAGCACGCTGTAACAGGGCGGCGGCCTGGCGCAGGTCGGCGAGTGGGGAGAACCGCGGATACACGCCCCCGGTCACCCGGCTTTCGGCTTCAACCATACAGGCGCGCAGCTCTGCCAAGCTGTCACCGCCGAGCATGACGGCCAAGAACAAGCCATCGGGTTTCATGATTTGGATAATCTGGCTCAACGTGCCTGGCAGGTCATTCACATGGTGCAGGGTTAAATTGCTCAACACCAAATCCGCTGTTTGCGGGCCGAACGGCAGGTATTCTTCATCGGCCACGACACCCGTCGTGTGGGTTTTGGCAAAGCCAGGGGCGCTGTCTGTGACGATATAATGGCTGTTACGGGCGTTTTGCGGCAGGCTTTTGAGTGCCTGCGCCATCAGGCCACGACGACCGCCAAGCTCGATGATCTGAGTGAAGCCGCGGCGGATATCGGCCTGCCGATCAGCCAAGCGCATGGCGGCTTCGGCGTGTAAGAAATCAGCATCTCTGGTCTGGGGATCCACGGCCAGACGTTGGCGACGCGCCCGCAAGGTCACACGGTCGAAGGGCAGGTCATGGGACAGATCATTGGGTTGGTCTGGCATAATTCCCAGTACGATGGTGCGATGGTGCGATGGTGCGATGGTGGGCAGTCAAAGCGGTTTTGCCATGATCAACGCTGTTACCAAGCGTTATCCGTGACATGATGGGCGTTCAATGACATGGTCATACGCTTAACAATAAGCGGGCACGGCCAAAGGGCAAGACGCCTTGATGGCACAAACCGCCTGTAAGAGAAGAGATTGACTCGGCATGGCTATGCCCTCATCCCAGGGATCATCACTGCCAAGCGCTTGGGTGCACAGTTTATGGTCCCCCGTAAACCGGTGGGGCCGGCGTGTGGTCGATTTGGTGCTGCCACCGCGCTGCCCCAGCTGCGGTCAAGATGTGGAGGCCACCGGTCTTATCTGCCCGAATTGTTGGTCGGATTTGCGTATTTTGGCCCCGCCTTGGTGCCATCAATGTGGTCGCCCCTTCGCCCATGGGGAGGATGATGACACCCAGCTATGCGGCGCTTGTCTGCAAAACCCGCCCCATTACGACCATGCCCGGGCGGCCTTCGCCTATCAGGGGGCGGCCCGCAAACTCGTGCTCAGTCTTAAATATGCCGACCGGTTATACCTGGCGCCGTTGATTGCGGATTGGCTTAATCGGGCGGTGCAGGGCTTGCCCGATTACCCCGGCGATACACCAGCCTTGGTGGTGCCGGTGCCCTTGCATTGGCGGCGTCTTATGGGCCGCAAATATAATCAAGCGGCGGAACTGGCCCGGGCTTTGGTCAAGGTGATGGATGAAAAGCCCACCGGCCTTGCCGCCCATTACAGCCCTGATCTGGTCAAGCGCGTACGCTCAACCCCACCCCAAGGATCCGAGCAAGCGCCATCGCGCCATTTAAATGTGCAGCGCGCGTTTTCCGTGATTGATCCGGCGGCGGTGCAGGACGCTTATATCATCTTGGTGGATGATGTGATCACCACGGGGGCCACGGTGAATGAGCTGGCCAAGATTTTGAAGCAGGCCGGGGCTGCCCGGGT
>JBCCBF010000310.1:0-3413 GCA_039814445.1 Pseudomonadota bacterium | reverse complement strand
GACCCGCCCGTGACCCCAGCTAAGAACAAGAAAGGCAGCATGGGGATGCCCGGCAGCAAGGACATGGACACCATGAGCACCGAGCTTAAGCCCAGGGCGCTGGGGTAGGCGCTCAGCTGGCCGAAGACCGCTTTATCAGCTGATCCGCTGATCCCGGCTTTTGACACCAACATACCGGCGGCGACCGAGACAATCAGTGAGGGGATCTGGCTCACCAGACCATCACCCACGGTCAACAGTGTGTAGTTGTTCGCGGCTTCTGAGAACGTCATGTCTTGTTGGGCGACGCCAATGATGATGCCCGCGATCACGTTGATGAACACGATCAACAGCCCGGCGATGGCATCCCCTCGGACGAATTTTGCCGCACCATCCATGGCGCCGAAAAAGGTGCTTTCGTCTTCGAGTTCTTTCCGCCGCGTGCGGGCGCTGTCTTCGTCGATCAAACCGGCCGATAGATCGGCATCGATCGCCATCTGCTTACCGGGCATGGCGTCCAAGGTGAACCGGGCGGCAACCTCGGCGATCCGGCCTGAACCCTTGGTGATAACGATGAAATTCACGAGCACCAGGATCGCAAACACAATGATGCCGATGACAAAATTACCCTGCATGACAAATTGGCCAAAGGCTTCAATCACTTGCCCCGCGGCATCGGTGCCCTCGTGGCCATTGGACAGGATCAGGCGCGTGGAGGCGAGGTTGAGCGCGAGCCTGAGCATGGTGGCGATCAGCAGGATCGATGGGAATGAGCTGAACTCTAACGGTTTTTCGATGAACAGCACCGTCATCAAGATCAGCACTGAGAAGGTAATCGATAACGCCAAGCTTGCGTCCAGCAGCCATTTTGGCATGGGCAGGATCAGCACCACCAAGATCGCCACCAGGCCCAAGGCCAAGGCGATATCGCCCCGGAAATAACTCCGGAATAATTGGTTGAGGCCCGCCAAATTCGGCAGGCCACCACTAGATCCTTGGCCAGATCCTTGCGCTTGGTTTGACTGATCTGTCATGGCCGTTAGCTCATCGCCGTGTCAGCATCGCCCGGGGCCGGTACCGCGGCCCCATCATCGGCGTATTGCTTGAGCTTATTGCGTAAGGTGCGGATGGAAATGCCTAGGATATTCGCCGCATGGGTGCGGTTGCCCAGGGTGTGGTTCAAGGTTTCCAAGATAAGATCGCGTTCCACCTCGGCCACCGTTCGGCCCACCAGGGGGGCGGCACCGCTGGCCGCGGGTTCGCTGGCTTCTGATGTCTCGCTCGCGCTTGACGCGGCGGCGGCGGGCTCTGTCTGTTGCGCCTCTTTCGTGGTCACGCTGGCAACTGCATGGGCCACAGGGGCGGTGGTTTCTGTGGCTTGCGGGGTGATCGAACCAGAGAGCATAATAGCCTCAGGACCAATCTCATCACCCGTGGCCAATAACACCGCCCGGTGCATGGTATTTTCCAGCTCGCGTACATTACCGCGCCAATGATGGCCCTGAAGCTGGGCTTTGCCCGCCTCATTCAGCGATTTGCGCGGCATGCCGTTAGCTTCGCTATATTTACCAATGAAATGATTGGCCAACAGCAGGATATCTTCGGGTCGTTCCCGCAGAGAAGGCAGCTGTAAGTTCATAACATTCAAGCGGAAATACAGATCTTCCCGGAACGTGCCTTCGTTGATCTGTTGTTCCATATCGCGGTTACTGGTGGCCACAATCCGGATATCAACGGATATGGGCTTGTTGCCCCCTAAGCGATCAATTTCCCGTTCTTGAATGGCGCGCAAGAGTTTGGCTTGAAGCCGCAAATCCATCTCGCTGATTTCATCAAGAAATAGGGTGCCGCCATCGGCCTCTTCAAACTTACCGATCCGGCGAGCCACGGCCCCGGTAAACGCTCCTTTCTCATGACCAAACAGCTCTGATTCCAAGAGGTTATCAGGGATCGCAGCACAGTTTAGCGAGACAAAAGGCTTGTCTTTTCGCTTGGATTTCCGGTGCACATACCGGGCCATTAGCTCCTTACCCGTACCACTCTCACCGGTAATCAAGACGCTGGCATCTGAAGGCGACACCTGGTCGGCCAGTTTTAACACCGCGGCCATGGACGGATCGCGGGTGACGATCTCATGGCTCTCGGCTACCACCGCTTCTAAAATCGCGGCGATCAGATCGGCATTCGGCGGCAGGGGTACGTATTCCTTGGCCCCTGATTGAATGGCTTTCACCGCGGCTTGGGCATCGGTGCCAACACCGCAGGCCACCACGGTGGTGCTGATGCGTTCTTGCTCTAGGCTTTTGATCAAGCGGGCGATTTCAAGCCCCACATCCACCATGACCAAATCGGCGCTTTGCTTACCGCGCAGGGCGGCAAGGGCCTGGTCCACGGTATCGGTTTGCGACACCTTGGCGCCACGCTGCATCGCCAGCTGGGCTGCTTCGCTGATATGGCCTTCTAGCTTGGCGACAATCAACAAACGCATGGGATCAAAAGCTCCTAGGTCACATAAATAGGTGAGGCTGTCGCCCAAGCCTATTCGAAATAGTTAATCCGCTTTTCAGGCGGCAGGATCGTGTTCAGCAGCATTTCCAGCCGCCGGGGGTTTTCTTGCCGGGCAATCGAGGCCGCGCCAACCGCATAGATGCGCTTGGTCAACAGCTCTTCGGTGGCGTTCCGGTCGAGTTTGCCGGCCAAGGGGGTCAGCATCATCGTGCCCAATACCGCGCCATAGAAGGTGGTTAACAAGGCCACCGCCATGGCCGGGCCAATGGTCGAGGGGTCTTCCAAATTGGCCAGCATCTGCACGAGACCCACCAGGGTCCCGATCAGCCCCATGGCCGGTGCCACCTCGGCCGAGCGTTGGATAATTGAAATAGCCCGTTGATTACGGGCATGGTCGGCGCTGATCTCACTGGTCAAAACCTGGTCAATATCATCGCCAGGGATACCATCAACAATCAGGCCTATCGCTTTGAATAAAAAACGATTTCCTTGGATTTCTGGGAGTTTTCCTTCCAGGGCAAGGGGGCCGTTTTTCCGGGCCAGCTCAGACAACTCAATCATCTGGGTGCCGATCTCAACGGGGTCACTCACGGTACGGAAGATCGCGTTGTTGAACAGCTTGGGCGTCACTTTAAGTTCGCTGCCCGCAAACGACACCGCTGTCACCGCAATGGTCCCTAAAATTACGATAAGCACCGAGGGTAGATTGAAGAACGACCCCAAAGAGCCGCCGGTAACGATCGCTGCGATAATCAGTGAGAAGGCGAAAATCAGCCCCAGCACCGTAGTAAGGTCGATGGTTCTACGTTCCATAGTCGACGTGTGCCCCAGTTAGCCCCAGTTGTTATGACGCACCGCTACTGCGTGCCGGTCATCTACTCTCAGTCAAAGGATAGGCAACCAAAGCGTTCTGCATGGTGGTTGCG
>JBCCBF010000124.1:0-7539 GCA_039814445.1 Pseudomonadota bacterium | reverse complement strand
TGGCAAGGGCGCCCACGATGACGCTATTTACAACGCCCGTGGCCGTAGGTGAGAACGTATTATTAGCCCCGACGAACCCTGCATCTACCAGGTCCCGAAGCCTAATACCGTCTAGCTCGTAAAATTCGAACGTAAACACTGTTCTTAGTACCCCCTGAGCCCAAGCCCCCCAGGCTTTTGACCCCGCAAGCGTTCAATCAAAATCGTTATCGCTTGCACATCAAATTTGAAGCAATTTTTGCTTCCGCTAGTAGCCTGTTTCAACTCCCCAGTGACCACAGGCATACCGTTGATAATTAATAGTATTTCCTAAAAATTTAGCGCATTCAATATCTTTTAATTTTGGTGTTTTTAATGCGTATTTACCTAAAATTTTCCCTATATTTGTTAGCGGCTAAACCACCCTTGTTTTCCATGGCTCACAGACCATGTTAAGGCGTCCACAAAACAGTGTCTGGGTGGAATTGTGACCAGGCAAACCAGAAGGCTTGGTGGCTACCCAGGTCTATACCATCGGCATTTACCGCTTTTATGCCGCCCGCTGCGAGCACCAAACGGACATTTTCATAGGCAATATCGACCCCATTTTTGAGCGCGGAAACAGCGATACTGCGTTGAAAAGCCACCGGTTCACCGGAGGCCGTGATGACCCCGATTACGTCCTCATGGACGGATAACCGCGGGTCCACATCACCAACCGGGAAAATCGGCCCATTGGCGTCACGACCGTTGCGAAAATCAAAATCACGCCCCAAGGCAAGACGCTCCACCAACACCGTGGTCTCGGGGTGGGCTTTTTTCCAGGCGCCCCAGGTGGTGGTGACCATGCTGGCTTGTGGCAAAGCGACATTTTTTTCTGCCAGGGTTCCGGTCACCGCCGTGCCTAAAAACGTATCAAAAACCGAATAGGTGTTGATGTCATACATGACCTTATTCGACCGTATCAGCAGACCTGATGTGCGTAAAATTGGCCGCTCAATGCCATCACCCACCTCATCAGTGAAATAGGCTTGAGCCGCCCCGCACAAGGTGCAGTAAGGAATACCCAAATGACGCCCGCCTAAGGTATCGTTCACCATCTCACGCACTTCCATTATCTGACGAGGATAAGCGCGGTATTCGCCGTTCACTTCGAGGCCAAAGATGATGGCATCATCATCAAGCCATGTCGCTTCGTCTGCGGTACTGACCGGTGGGTTATCAGCCGCCGGGATGCAATTACAGACGTCGTCCGTGGTGTCATAGGCACGATCATCAATTAACACGCCGCCCCAAGATACCAGGCGCCAATCAATATCACCGGGCACAAAGATGCGATCCCAGCCAGGCACAAAATTGGTAAAAATCGCTCGCTTCGCCTCTAAATAATTGGGGTAAGAGGGGATATCCCAGGCGATCAAATGATCCGTGATCTCGCCCCATCGGCGGTGGGTTTTCAGCTCAATATTCAATAAGCGTGACGCGGCTTGTGCCAGGGCGTCGTCGAACTCCTGACGCCAGGTGAACCGCATCATGTCACTGATGATCCATGCCAGTCGCGGATCGCCAGAATCAGCAATCGCTGTCAAAGCAATCGCTTGGTCAGGCCCCCAGATTGACTGGGCCACGCTATCAATAAACACGGTCTCAACCGCGTTTTTCAACGCATCGGTTAAGGGCCCATCGGGGATCGGGGGTGGTGCGCCAAATTGTGCGATCACATGATCAGGCACCTTGTGATCTGATTTTTCTTGGCCAGCGCCGGTGTCAGCAGAGGCAGGCCCGGCCACCGTGAGGGCAATACAGGCGATAAGCACCAAAAGGACCATAACGCAGGAGGAAAACTTGGTTCGCATGCGGTCGTATAATCCATCGTGTCCCATCATGAATTTACCGTCCTATTATCGTGGTGTTCGGTCAAAAAGCCGAGTGGCTCGCCCCGGTACTCAGTCCTTATCTGACGATTTTGATGGATCATGAGCCATGCTACTAATCACGCCCGTTCAGTAATCGGTGATCGATGGCCATGCATGGGCCATTGATCAAAAAATAATGGTCGGGATGGTTGAGACATATTACATCCGTCTGTCATATCGGTTGTTAAATCACATGTGTCCAGAACAGTACTGGAACCGTATCGGCGAGCGATATCGCATTTTATGAAAAAACCCTAGAAGAGCAATCCATGACAAGCACGATACCCGGCTTCGATTTAGCCGCCTTTCCTGGCCAAGAGACCGTGACCATGCGGTACGGTGATACTGATCGTCAGGGCCATATCAATAACGCTGTTTTTGTCACGCTTCTAGAAGCAGGCCGTGTCTCGCTTTTGTATCATGAACAGGATCCTTTATCCCCGGCTGGTACGCAATTTGTCTTGGCCAATCTGAACCTTGATTACTTACGTGAATTGGATTGGCGCAGCCCGGTCCAGGTAGGTACTGGTGTGCTAAAACTTGGCAATTCCTCTGTTCATTTCGCCCAAATGCTGGTGCAGAACGGCGAAGTTGCTGCGCGGGCTAGAACCGTGACGGTGTTAATGGATGATAACACCCGGCGTTCCACCCCCTTGCCCTCGGCCAGCCGGACGAAGCTAGAAGCCTTGATGCTAACGGTTTAGATAAACAAGATGTTGTCCGGCAGGTCATTGATACCGCTTAACAACACGGTCTGATCACCGGCGGTGATATGCACGCCTTCGCTTGTGTTGTTAATCGTTAGCACCGTTTGCTCATGGAACACGAGCAAATCACCTTGGCTGGCATCAAAATCCGCTACCACATCATGGCCCGCGCTCAGATCACTGAAATTGAACACATCAGCGCCCTCGCCACCGATCAGGGTATCATCACCAAACCCACCGGTAAGCACATCATGGCCCGCACCACCTTCAAGGTGATCATCATGGCGACCGCCGAATAAGGTGTCATCACCATCGCCACCGTTCATCTGATCATTCTCTTGGTTGCCATAGAGCAAATCGGCACCGGCACCACCGGCTAGGGCGTCGTGGCCTTTATTGCCATGAAGGATATCAACCCCGTCATCACCATGGACGCTATCATTGTCCTGACCACCAAAAATGGTGTCGCTACCCGCCATACCAAACAGCACATCATCATCCTGGTTGCCATAGATCAGTTGTTCGGTGTCATCACCACGCACGGTGTCATGGCCGAAGCTGGCGAAAACGCCTTGCTCGCCCGTATCGGCAATATCGCGGTCATCACTGCCTGTGGTAAACGCCAGCGGGGCGCTGGCTTTTGGAGAAGTAAGCACAGGTGACGGGATTGGGGCCGTGGGGAGATCTGGGGAATCATTGGCCCCGTCGCCACCTGTGCTGTCTTGATCCGTGGTGTTTTCACCATTGGTGGTGTTTTCACCATCGGTATTGTTGTTACTGTCAGTATTGCTGTCCGCCGACTGATCATCATCAGACGCGCCATCATCGGTCTGATTATTGTTCTCTTGATTGTCGTCATCCTGGTGATCATCAGCCGTGTCATCGGCAGTGGGCTCAATCACCACGCCCAGATTTTCCAGCTGGCCTTTTTTGGTGAGGTCAATCACAGACCCATCACCATCAACCAGATAGCCAGCTTCGTTGCGGTCTTGGGCGTCAAGCCATGCACCCCAGCCTTCCAGGGTCACCACATGGTCGTCATCGCCGAAATCTAAGACCAGATTTTCCTGGCTCGTCGTGACGCTGTAATCAATCACCTGCAGCAGGTTCAACAGCGCCTTTAAGCTATCAGCGGTTTTGATGGTTTCGTACCGGTTGAAGGCATTGTTTGAGCCTGACACCACCACGCCGTCAGCGGCAGTATCACGCGCTTGATTACCCAAAACACCGCGGAAAGACGAAAGTCGCACCGTATCATTGCCGGCCAAATCCGCCCATGTGTCGGTATCAACGCCATCCAGGCGTAAATCAGTGATGGTGATCTGGTTTGCGGACTGTTTTGCGTCACTATCAGCAATCACAAACACATCATTGCCAGCACCACCGGTTAGGGTGTCATCGCCAGTGGACCCGCGTAAGCTGTCCTGACCCGCCCCGCCAATGAGAAGATCGTCGCCCTTGGACCCTGAGAGGCTGTCATTGCCATCCTGGCCATAGACGATGTCATCTCCATTGCCGCCATTGGCTTTATCATGCCCACCGCCCGCCACCAGCAGATCATTATTACTGCCGCCATTGATGGTATCGCGGCCATCCGCACCATACAGGCTGTCATCGCCATTAGAGCCGCTGAGGTTATTGTTACCCTCATTGCCATAGATAACGTCATCGCCATTGCCGCCATTGATTTTATCGTTATCAGCGCCGCCATAGAGAATGTCGTTTTGGTTGCCACCATTGATAGTGTCACGACCCACGCCACCGTAAATGGTGTCATGGCCATTATCACCGCGAATATTGTCATGATCACTGGCGCCCAGATTATCACCCTGGTCATCACTGACAGCGCCATAGATCACATCGTCGCCATTCCGGCCACGGATCACATCATCACCGCCCAGCCCCATGATGGTGTCATCATTATTGGTGCCGTTTAGCCTGTCGTTGCCAGTTGTTGCGATGTTTGACATGGGTTCAACTTTCTTTGCATTTCCAGCTACTCAACTTCTCTTTCTGAGACGCTTTTTCAGTGACTTCTGACTGAAACCGGGCTGTTGAGTGAAATGCCTATAAAATTTTAGGCAATTCCCTGGTTAATCAGCAAAGCCCATGCCAATTCTTAAAAAAGTTTAAAAATTGTGGCTGTTTTTCGGGGTAGAAATTCGACCGGACGATGACGCTAAGCAATTGAATTGTATTATATAAATTCTCTTTCATTTGTGTAGGTCTTAGGCGCTTTAACAAGCGCTACTGTTAAAGACTGTGCGTTATAGCGGCCGTGCTTTTTGCAAGGCCCCTGCAAACTAGTGATGCAAAATGCAACGGTTTTGCGTTATGGGTAACGCCTAGTAGATCCCGGCATCAAGCCCGGCTGCCATGGCTTGGGCCAGCTCACTTATCGCCGGGCAAAACTGAACATCCCAATCGCCCTGCAAGGTTAAAATCGGCTGTACCACCCGCCAATTAAGCCCAGTAAAAATGCCCTCTAAGGCTCGCCTGGTGCCGGTGCCGTCGCTACCCGCGCGAATATAAAGCGCCACTGGCAAGCCATCGGTTTTACCCTCCCAGGCATAAAAACAGCGATCAAACAGGTCTTTTGTCAGCCCGGCCATATAGCCAATATTTTCCGTGGTACCGATCAGGATGCCATCGGCCGCCAACACATCCTCGGCCATGGTTTCTTGCGGGGTTTTTAGCTGCACGTTAACCCCATCAAACACCGGGTCTGAGGCCGCTTGAAAAGCCGCCTCACGCAAACGCTTGGTATTCGGTGAGGGGTCGGTGGCGATGATCAGGAAGTGGCGCATAATGATGAGCTATATTTGATCCCTGGTATGAACACCAGCAAACCGATAGCGTTGCGTGAAGCCCCGCCCGTTAGTAGGTCAGCCCATGTCAAAGAAACAAAAGGATGCCGAGATCCGCGTATTGCAAGATCGGCTGCTCAAGATCCAACACGCTTATCGTCGGGATGGGCGTAAGGCCATGATTGTCCTTGAGGGTTGGGATGCCGCGGGCAAGGGTGGGTTGATCCGCCGGCTCGCTGCGCGGTTAGACCCCAGGGCGCTCAAAGTCTGGCCGATCGGCCCGCCCGCGACCAGCGAACACGGTGCCCATTGGCTGCGACGGTTCTGGGTTAAAGTGCCCGCCGCGGGGGAAATCGCTGTTTTTGACCGGTCCTGGTATGGCCGGGTCTTGGTCGAACGGATCGAGGGCTTTGCCACCAAAGACGCATGGCAACGAGCCTATGAAGAGATCAATGATTGGGAGAAGTCTTTGGTCTTAGAAGATTATCGGCTGGTGAAGCTGCTCCTCGATATTTCCCCCGAAGAGCAGTTAGAGCGGTTTCGTGCGCGCTATGAAAACCCCGCAAAACGCTGGAAGATCACCGAAGAGGATTTGCGCAACCGTGACCGCTGGGATGATTACGCCGACGCCTATCAAGAGATGATGGCGCGTACCGATAAACCCCAAGCCCGCTGGCACGCCATCAAAACCGACAGCAAACACAAATCCCGGGTGATGGGGTTAGGTATCATTGCCGATACCTTGGCCGATGGGGTGGATCTCGCCTGGCCTGACGCCACGCCGCCTATTCATGACTTCTTTGAAGGCTTGCCCGACCGTCAACAAGACTAGCCGCGCACCAGTGCACGCTTACTGATCGAAATCATAGCCGTAGCTGGTATCGGGCAGCGGCTTGGGTGACAATTTGTAGGTCTCTTCGCGCAGGTAATCCATAAGGCCCTTGGCATCACCGCGACGGCTCTCAATCGCCATGGCTGGCAAGGGGTCGCCAATCCGCAAAGTCACGTTCTGGCCAACCCATTTTTCGAATTCTTTGATCAGCAGCGCCATGCGTAAATTCTCATGCACATGGCTGGCGATCTGAAACAGGCGGCTATTGTGACCTTCGAAATAAACCGGCACGACCTGCGGGTTGGCCCGCTGTATCATCTTGGCGGTGAAGGTCTTCCACGGCGGGTCCATCGGTTGGCTGAATAACTTCAGGCTCGTGGAAACGGTGCCCCCAGGAAAAATCCCCACACAGCCACCCTCAGCCAGAAAATCCAGGGCGACGCGGCGGGTTTGTAGGTTGGTCTGCATAGCCTCGCGGGTGGTGTCAAAGCTGACCGGCAAAATGATATCTTGTAGGTCTTTGGCCTTGTGGAAGATCTTATGGGCCATAATCTTAAAATCAGGCCGGGCCATGGATAACAAGCGGCCCATGAGCAGACCGTCAAGAATACCAAAGGGATGATTGGCCACCACCACGACGGGGCCGTCCTTTGGGATCCGGTTTAATTCACTTTCGGGCACGTCCAAACGGATTTCATACCGCTCTTGCATCACTTCCCAGAAGTCACGGCCCTGTTCGACCTCAGCATCATAGCCCTCAGCCATGCGGATCAGCTTGGGCCGCCCGGTCATGTTCTCAATACTGCGGATTAGGGCCTTGCCCGCTTTGCTTTGCGCCGCATAGGCGTAAGAAATCTCACGGGCTGATAAACCGTCTAGCATTGAACCGCGTAAGGAGCGGCCCTTCCGGTCCAGCTTACTCTTTAGCCCTTTAAGCCCTGACTTCTGATTAGATCTATCAGGAAGTTCGTTCTGCTCCCCACCAATCATGGGCCTGTTTCCACTCAAAAAATAGCGACACTTGGGGTGTTTTTGGCCAGGCCAATCACCCACTAACTATGGGCAAGATAATGCAAAAAGATTTAACTGAGCAAGAGATGGATGCGAGCAAAGCCGACCGCTATGCGATCATGTGACTTTTTAAAAATTAATAAACCAATTGCTAAGAATCAGGAGCCCGGGAAGCGAATGATATTTGTCCCGTCGAAATCATCTTCAAACGGCATCAGCCTTTGGCGCGACGAGTGTCCATCGTTCAAGGTCAGCGGCTCTATATCCCAGCCGGCCAGGGCCATCGC
>JBCCBF010000105.1:0-8343 GCA_039814445.1 Pseudomonadota bacterium | reverse complement strand
TTATGTTTGAGGTGCTTCTCTGTTCGATCTTCACCCTGTTACCTGACTATATGTTCCGCCGCTATGTGCAGGGCAAAAGGCTGGGGCATGAGATAACATTTTATTCGGTTTGGTTTGAGCTGCGCTATGGGGTAACTGGATGCGCTGCCCTTACCGTTCTTTTGATCACCGTCGTTTTCTACAACCATCCGTCAACCAGTAATGCCACCTTGGTGTTTCGTGCCATACCTGTCATCACAGAGGTTAATGGCCGCGTCGCCGACGTACATGTCGGCACGCGAGGCGAGGTTAAAGCTGGTGATCCTATTTTTAGCTTAGACCCCAGTACAGCCGAGGCAGCCGTTCGCACGGCCAATCAACGAATTGCCGAAGTCGATGCTCGCCTTATACTAGCCGAGGCCGATTTAGAAGCGGCGCTGGGCCAGTTACGTCAAGCAGAAGGAGCCTACCAGCAAGCTTTAGAAGAGCTTCAAGCAAAGGATGAATTAAGACGCCGGAATCCAGACATTGTGGCAACGCGCTTGATTGAAAATCTGCAAACCGTCGTGGAAACGCGACAGGGCGCGATTGATACTGCGCGTGGCAAGATGCACGCAGCTACCCTTATGATTAATACAGTACTGCCCGCCCAGCGTGAAACCGTGGTTGCGCAATTAGCCGAAGCCATGGTGCAGCTTGACAAAACCATTATCCGTGCAGGCGTCGATGGGCGGGTAGAACAGTTCACCCTCCGAGTGGGTGACTTTGTGAACCCCTTCATGCGGCCTGCAGGGGTGTTGATCCCAGCCGATGCTGGCAAGCGAACTGTTGCTGCAGGATTCGGCCAGATTGAAGCCCAAGTTATTAAGCCCGGCATGGTTGCGGAGATTAGCTGTCCAGCCTTGCCCCTAACCATCATCCCCATGGTCGTCGCCGATGTGCAATCGGTAATCGCTGAGGGGCAATTGCGTACCAGCGATCGCCTGGGCGAAGTAGGCAATCTAGCCAACCGTCAACCCGGTACCGTCCTCGCCTATCTCGAACCCCTCTATGAAGGCGGCCTAGAGGGCCTACCACCCGGCGCTCGTTGCATAGCCAATGCCTACACTAGCAATCACAAAGCACTTCAGGATCCCAACATTGGGCTGTTGCGTTACATCGCCTTACACATGGTCGACACACTCGCAATCTTGCACGCTGGTATTCTGCGTTCACAAACCTTGACCATGCCCATCCGCACTTTGGTACTAAGTGGTACGCACTAGACATAGTGCATAATACGCATACCGACTTTTCTGATTGATCAACGCGAGCTACTGGAAGTCTTCAGTTTCCCTAGCCATGGCCAGCGTCTGTTAACCACGCTATCGCTGGTTCTAGCCCGGCTCGGGGAGCCAACTTTTTCTTAAATTGATAATGACTTAACCGCCTCTGGCCATTCAGCAGAAGCGGTATGGGCGTGGGTCTAAGCCGTGGCGCCTGGCTAGTACCGGCCAGCATTCCCCCTCATTCTTCTTAACAACGACAGCCAATTAATAGGAGTACGGTTGTTTTACCGCTGTGCTTTCATTGGTTTATGCGATTTTTGTTGCTCTGCAGCATATGTGTTTTAAGATATCAAAACACAAACGCCTGATGGTGTTGTCTCAAATCCGCCAAGGATGATCGCAATGGATGTGGCTTACTCGACCAGCGTTGCCCTTAACGAACAAAAGGGTCGCCCCCGTCCCACCGACAACACCGGCCGCGTCACAGCTATTACTGTGGCCTATGATGATCACTATGAGACGCCGAATATATCCATCACGATCGCTGGCCATCAAGGACAACGGGCCTGTGTGATCGATGAGCTACGAGCGCAGAACCTAAACGGGATCAAAACCGATAACGACCCCCTGACACGATCCCATAAAAGCGGCTCGGTCACGCTGGAACACAGCCCCACCGATATTGTGGCCGCGTTGCGCACATCAAAACTCATCACTGAACAAGAATCATGGGCGGCGTCCGCCATGTTCCAGCGGGCACAAGCCCATGTGGATATGCGTCGGTCGATCAATGACTGGCGCGGCAGTCAGGATAAGCCTAGCACCAAGGCATCAACAGCCCCAACAACCGAGCCACCTTGTGATCCAGAGGTCAGAGCACAACGGGCTATTCGACGAGCTGGGTAATAATCTCTGGGGTCTCTTCGGTTAGCATGCGATGAACCGGGCATTTATTGGCAATCTCGATCACCCGGGCTTTTTGTTCAGCGGTTAACTGGTCACTGAGACTCACCCGCCGTGTGAACACTTGGTGTCGATCCCCGGTTTCAGGGTCTTTACTGGCATCATAATTCATCGCCACCTGCATCGTGCCCACAGGCCAGCCCTTATGGTCCGCATACATCCGCATGGTCATGACGGTACAAGCCCCCAAGCCAATCATCACATAGCCAAACGGGTCCGGGCCTAAATCCTTCCCCCCCACGACGGCAGGCTCATCGGCCACCAAATTGTGATGACCGAGCGCAATAGTCAGGCTGAATTTGCTGTCATCAGTTTCGGTCAAGACCGCCTGGCCTGGTTCATAACCAGCCTTGCCCGCTGTTGCGGCGTCAGTGGCGTCAGCGGCATCCGTATCCAAATATTGACGCGACCAGCCCACAATCAAATCAGCGGCCAGATTGGAACCAGCGCGTTTATTGAGCAGATGATCCGCCCCATCCAGCGCCATAATCGATTTCGGCTGGCTGGCGACTTGATAGAGGTTTTCCGCGTGCTGTTGTTCGACAATCTCATCATCGGGTGCGTGCAAGAACGCCACGGGTACGCTCAACTCTTTCACCACGCTCAACACGTCTTGGGCTTTGATATCATCCAAAAACTGTTGGCGTATCGTGAACTTGCGGCCGACTAAATCAACCTCGGCCACGCCGTCGGCCTCAATCCGTGGCAGATCAGCGCGGAAATTGTATTTCACGTGATCCACATCCGACGGCGCGCCAATGGTTACGACACCGCGCAAGCCTTCCATCCGCGATGCCGCCATCAACACAGCAGCCCCGCCCAGGGAATGACCAATCAGCATATTAGGGGGGCCATAATCATGGGATAGCGCCTCAGCGGCGGCGAGCAGATCATCCACATTGGAGGAGAAATTGGTGTTGCTGAAATCACCGCTACTACTGCCGAGACCGGTAAAATCAAAACGGAGCACAGCGATGCCTTGCTCGGCGAGGCTGCGGCTGATCCGGGCCGCGGCATGGCTGTCTTTTGAACAGGTAAAGCAATGGGCGAAGATCGCCACACCCCGGCGGCGGCCGCTGGGCAATTCCAACAAGCCAGCTAGGCGATCACCGAAGGCCCCATCAAACTCAAACTTCCGTGATAAGCGCTTCATGGGGGCTCTCCTCATTCTTGTGATACTCAACCATGGTCCTGATGGGGTCATGACCACCATCGCGTTCTGAGCCGGCCACGGCATGGCTCTTGTTGTGATGGCGTGGATGGCCCATGTTGTTGCCTGTTCCGTGCATAAAGACCAGAGCGCCGTTCTCATTTCCTGCGGCATTGCCATGACAACACCCCCGGTTAAACCGACCACCCCACAGACCGTTGAAACCCTCGATCATGAAACCGTTTATGATGGTTATTTCACGATTGACCGCTACACCCTCCAGCACGAGACATTCGATGGGGGCATGAGTGCGCCCCTAACCCGTGAGATCTTTGAACGCGGGCCATCGGTGGGGGCCCTCGCCTATGATGCAAAACGAGACCAGGTCGTGCTGATTTGCCAGTTTCGGGTTGGTGCCTATGCCGTGGATTACCCTGATCCGTGGCTGGTGGAGATTGTGGCCGGGTCGGTTGAGCCCGGTGAGCAACCAGAGGCAGTTGCCCGCCGAGAAATGCGCGAAGAAACCGGCATGGAAGCGGGGCGACTGGAGCATATGTACAGCTATTTCGTATCGCCCGGCGGCGCCACTGAACATGTGGAGCTGTATTGTGCGGAGGTTGATGCGAACCAGGCCGCCCAACTCGCCGGGCATCAGGCCGAGGGGGAAGATATTCAAACCCGGGTTATGGAGTGTGATGATGCCCTGGCCATGCTGGCAGAAAACCGGATAAACAACGCTGTATCGATCATTGCCTTGCAATGGCTTGCCGTGAACCGTGAGCGGTTGCGGGCCGCTTGGCAATAATGGCGCGTCCCTCCCCAGTAGCTCGCAACAGAAAGCCTAGCCTATGACTACCCCCAACAGTAACCATGGCGGCATCCGTGACGGCTTCAGTGCTACCATCGGCAACACGCCGCTTATTCGGTTGCAAGGACCGTCCAAGGCCACGGGCTGTCACATCCTGGGCAAAGCCGAGTTTTTAAACCCGGGCGGGTCGGTAAAAGATCGCGCCGCCCGTGCCATTATTGAGGATGCCGAACAACAGGGCATATTGAAACCCGGCGGTACCATTGTGGAGGGGACGGCGGGTAATACCGGTATCGGCCTGGCCCTGGTGGGCAACGCCAAGGGCTACCGAACCGTCATCGTCATGCCTGAAACCCAAAGCCAAGAGAAACAAGACACGATCAGGCTGTGCGGTGCTGAATTACGCCTGGTCCCGGCCCTGCCATTTAAGGACCCGGGCAACTATATCCGCGTGTCTGAACGGGTGGCCGCGGAGCTGGCCAAGAGCGAGCCAAACGGGGCGATCTGGGCGAACCAATTCGACAACACTGCCAATATGCGTGGCCATTACGAGACCACCGGCCCAGAGATTTGGGAGCAAACTCAAGGCCAGGTGGATGCTTTCACCTGTGCCATTGGCACCGGTGGCACCATCGCCGGGGTTGGTCGGGCGTTGAAAGAACGACGGCAAGACGTTCAAATTGTCTTAAGCGATCCCGATGGGTCCGCGATCCATAACTGGGTCAAGCATGGTGAGCTTAAGGCCAAGGGCGACAGTATCACCGAAGGCATCGGCCAAGGCCGGATTACCAAAAACATCGCCCAAGCGCCGATTGATGATGCTGAGAAAATTCCCGACACCGAGGCCATGCAGGTGGTGTTTGACTTGATCAAAACCGATGGGCTGATCCTGGGCGGGTCCAGCGGGATTAATGTGGCGGGCGCCATGCGCATTGCTAAACGGTTAGGCCCGGGTCATACCATTGTCACCATCCTTTGTGACCTGGGACAGCGGTATCAAAGTAAGATCTTTAACCCTGATTTCTTACGCGCAAAAAACCTACCCGTTCCAGACTTCCTCACCACCACCCCGCGCCGTGGATGACATGCCAATGACGGACCTGACCTTTCACACCGACCCCTATTTAAAAACCACCACAGCGACCGTCACCCAGGTTCATGCGGATGGCAGTGTTAGTCTGGATAATACCATTTTCTTTGCCATGGGCGGCGGACAGCCTGGGGATACGGGCACCATCGAGATAAAGGGCACCACCTATACGATCATCGATACCCGCAAAGGCGAACGATTAGACGATGTGCGCCATGTCTTGGCTGAAGGCACCCCGACCCCCACGGTGGGTGACCAGGTGACCTTGGAGCTTGATTGGGATCGGCGGTACAAACACATGCGGCTACACAGTTTGTTGCATTTGTTATGCGCCAGTGTGGTGGGTGATGTAACCGGTGGCCAAATCAGCACCGACAAGGCACGGCTTGATTTCAACCTGCCCGATGGCCCACCCGACAAGGCAGCTTTGCAAGATAAGCTGAACGCCTTGGTCGCTGATGACCATGCGATCACCCAGCGCTATGTGGCGGCGGCTGAGCTTGATAAGAACCCCGCCCTGGTCCGCACCATGGCCGTGGCCCCGCCTAGCCTCGATGGCAAGATCCGATTGGTCACGATCGGCGACTCAGATGCGCCGGTGGATCACCAGCCCTGCGGCGGTACCCATGTGGCCCGCACGGGTGAGATCGGCACGGTGGTGATTGGCAAGATCGAGAACAAAGGCCGCCAAAACCGCCGGATAAATTTGAGCCTCGCGGATTAAGGGACACGCTTTATCGTGCTTGCTTCCCTCCCCTGGTGGCTGTTTGCCATTGTCTTCAGCATCGGCTTTGCCGCCTTTATGCTGCTTAACCAGCAGATGAAGTTACGGGCTGATCTGATGATTGCGTGGCGGGGTATCATCCTCACCTTGCTGTTCACCCCCTTAGGCTTCTTTTTGGATTTGCCGCAAGCTCCCGGTTACTACCTGGCGGTGATCGCCGTGGGTTTTGCCGCCTGTTTTACCGATATGCGTGTGTTGCGTGCCACAGCCGAGGTTGGCGGCGGGCCCGTATCCCGCCTGATGCCGATCAGTGTTTGGGTCAGCTTTGGTCTATGGACTGCCATTGATGGGGCCTATCGTGAGCGTTTGGTGGCAAACCCAGCCCAGACCGCCGGGGTGCTAGGCTGCCTGATCCTATGCGTGCTCGCGGTCAGCATGCTGCGAAAAGATAAAGTGAGCCAACAGGCCTTACCCTTGATTATCCCCATTATCATTGGCGGGGCGATCATTGATAACCTCAATAAGTTCGCCATGAGCTTTGCCGCCCCGGATCAATTGCTGGATGCGGCCTTGGGCTATATCTGGCTGCAAAACATCACTATTGCGCTGATTATGGGCGGGCGCATGG
The DNA here is from genome assembly GCA_039814445.1 of Pseudomonadota bacterium. GTDB lineage: Bacteria > Pseudomonadota > Alphaproteobacteria > TMED2 > TMED2 > TMED2. Next base: position 1,733 of record JBCCBF010000105.1, on the reverse strand, counting down.
TGTTTGATCGCGGCTGGGTGTGGCGTGAGGATATGTTTGATCGCCGCCTTCTGATCGGATCGGCCATGCTGGCCTTTATTATTGGCAGTATTACGGTGGTCCGTAACTTTGCCATGGCGGGCGCACCAAACCCAGGTTATGTGGGCGCCATTGGCTTGGGTGCGACAGTGTTGGTGATCCTCTTCAACCGCTGGCAAAAAGTCACCGATGACAGCAAAATTTGGGCGGGTCTTGCGTTTGTCGCCAGCGCGGTCATGCTCGTTATTCTCACCAGCTCATAGGAACTCGAACCATGTCTGATACTCCCCTGCTTGTGACCCCGGATTGGCTGGCCGATCAAGGGCGTGATCCGGCGATCAAAGTCATTGATGCCAGTTTCCACCTGCCCACAAGTGGGCGTGATGTACAGGCAGAATTCACCGCAAAACACATCCCCGGTGCGGTGTTGTTTGACATCAATCAGGTCAAAGACCAAACCAGCCCCCTGCCCCATATGCTGCCTAGCGCCACTGAATTCGGCCAGATGGTCGGTGCCCTTGGCATCGGTAATGGCGACCATGTGATCACCTATGACAGTGTGGGTATTTTCAGCGCCCCCCGGGCCTGGTGGATGTTCCGCGCCATGGGTCACGATCAGGTGTCCGTGCTTGACGGTGGCCTGCCGGCATGGAAACGGGCTGGGCACAGCACCGCCCAAGGTGCCACCCCATCCCCAACGCCAACCACCTTTAACGTTCAGCGCCAAGACGCCATGATCTTGGATTTAGCCGCCATGGCAGCCCAAGTGAAAAACGGTGCGCCGGTCCTGGACGCGCGGGCAGCCGACCGATTTGCCGGGGCGAAACCCGAACCGCGGGCAGGCTTACGCAGCGGTCATATTCCGGGGTCAACCAATCTACCGTTTCATCAGCTACTCGACTCAAGTCATGGCGGCTTTTTAGGAACAGCCCAACTGCGCGCTATCTTTGAGCAGGCTGGCGTGGATTTTGACCAGCCTTTGATCACTAGCTGTGGATCGGGTGTTACGGCGGCGGTGTTAACCTTTGCGCTTGCGTTATTGGGTAAGCATGACGTGCAGCTTTATGATGGTTCCTGGGCTGAATGGGGCCTGGAAGGTGGCCCTGCCATTGCCACTGGCTGCCCATAACAAGAGGAAACCACATAGAAACTCACGAGGACGCTCAAGAGGAAGCCGAAGAGAAAGCCCATGACCCTGATCCCGTTTGAACCATCAAATGACGGTAAGCCAGCGACGCTAGCGATCCATCCCGCTATCGATGGGGTGCCCAAAGGCTCGCTCAGGGTTACCGTCACCTATCTGGGCATGGATACGGCCCCGACTGGTCCGGTGATGCCGCCGCCTTATGGTCAGAAGCTTGCCCTGATCCGTGCGGAGCAGCCCAGCCTGAGTTTCTACCGTTATCTCTATGACACGGTGGGTGAACCATGGCTTTGGTATGACCGCCGACGAATGGCGACCCATGTCTTAAAAGAAACCATCATCGATGATCGGGTGGAGATTTTCGTCCTCTATGCATCGGGTGTACCCGCGGGATTTGCCGAGCTGGATTGCCGTCAGGAAAAAATCACTGATTTAGCCTATTTCGGTCTGATCCCTGATTATATCGGCCGCGGCCTGGGGCCCTTTTTGCTCGATAGCGCTATCCGCCGGGCGTGGGACCGTGAGATTGACCAACTAACCGTCAATACCTGTAGCTTCGACCATCCCAAAG
>JBCCBF010000360.1:0-2626 GCA_039814445.1 Pseudomonadota bacterium | reverse complement strand
GTATGAGGAAACTTGAACACTAACCTTCAACAGCTAATCCGTTTTGGAAACAGTGTTGTGATGAGCGCGTGCCTGACCTTTGCGCTGCCCATTATTCTGCATGAAATCATCGCGCTCGATGAGCGCCAGGCGGTCGCGATTGGTTTCATGGTGTCGCTTATTACAAATTTCTTTTTGCAACGGCTATATGTTTTCCGAAATCGCACCAATCTTTTGCAACAAGCGATACTGTTTTTAGGGTTTTCGGTTCTGTGGCGCTTGGGCGAATACTGGCTGTTCCTTGTTAGTTTAGACCAGGGCCTGCATTACATCACCGCGCTGATTATCATCCTCAGCTCATCAACAGCCCTGAAATTTGCCCTCTGCAAATGGGTGATTTTTGGTCAAAAACAGCCTGAGCCGTGACCCTCACGCCTGGCATGCAAGCGTTTGGCACTAGCCAGCAAGCGGCAAGCTGATCTCAGACTTACGGTATAATAAAGTCGTTTGGTCGGGCACCGGTAACGCCGGCGCCATGCCTGTGCAAACCAGTGGCTCAAGATTGGAGCGACGAATACCGGCACGGTAACGGCGACGCCATGAGTTATCGAACACAATCAAACCGCCTGGTGCCAATTTGGGGATCGCATGACGTAAGCAGGCATGGCGGGCACGACCATCAATGACAATCAAGTCAAACAGCCCATCATCCTTATCGAGGCTGGCCGCATACTCCCGAAAGCATAAGCCAGCATGATCATGCTTTTTCGACCTGTAATCCCCAGCCTCATCTAAATCGGTCTCGTCCCCATCAGCGGTCGGCGGCACCAGATGATAAGCCACATGGGGCATCGCCATCAGGCGTGGTGAGAGGGTCTGATACCATTGGTCGTCATGCTCGACGCTGATGACTTCCGCGCTTCTTTTCGCCAGCCACACAGTACTGGCGCCGCTGCCGTATTCAAAAACCCGGGGGTTTGATTGGCGGGCAAGAAAAGCCTCCACATGATCAATGGCAGTATAGGTCCACCACGGCACATCAAGGGCAATCATGCGGTCGAGATGATGGATCGCCAACAGGCTGTAAAACCAATGGATAGGACGTCGATCCAAACGCTTTGTGAAAAAGCTGTCAGCGCCAAGTCGGTGAACCACGGCATCGATGAGCCTCACCCCCTTCACATAACCAGATTTAATGACAGCCGTTGCGGACATAATGCTACAAAACGCGCGTTAGATACGGCGCCTTTACTCCGAGGATTTCTGGCTTTCCAAGCGTTTGACGCGCTCTAAAATTTGCTCATTTAACCGTCTATTCACGGATATGGAATCACCGATGATGGCCGCCACAAAGGTAATATAGCCCATGACGAGAAACATGGTGCCAAGCAGCAAGGACTGAACCTTACCATCGCCCTCACCGATCATGTAAAAATATAAGAACCGTATGATCGGCAACGCGCCAATCACCACCATCATGATGCTCAGCGCTGAGAAGGCGTGCAAGGGTCGATACATGGCATAGCTGCGCAAGATCGTGGCCACCTGCTTTATCAGAAACTGGCGCATCGATTTGAACAGCCGCGACGGGCGATGCACCGGGTTGGTATCCACCAGCACAGATGTCACGATAAGCCCTTGTTGGCCCACATGGATGAGTGTCTCAGTGGTATAACTAAAGCTCGTCATAACATTGATTTTGAGCGCCGCTTGCCGCGAATAAGCTCGAAAACCAGACACCGCATCGCTCACATCCACATTGGCCAATTGGCGCACAACGCGGCTGCCCAGCCATTGCAAACTACGTTTTAAAAGCGAAAAGTCAGGATTTTTTGATGGCTGACGGTCCCCCACAACCACATCGGCCCGGTTTGCCACGATCGGCTCCACCAGTTTTGGTATCGAAGAGCCCGCATATTGATTGTCACCATCGGTGTTCACAATGATATCGGCGTCCACAGACAGGGCGTATTCAATGCCGGTTTGGAAGCTGCGGGCTAAACCAAGATTGGTTTTGTGGGACACCACGTGATCGGCGCCATGCTGTTTGGCCACCGCCACCGTGTCATCAGCAGAGCCGTCATCAATAACCAGGACTTCCACGACACTGATATTGGGGATATCACGCGGGATATCGGCCAAAACCGCTGGTAGGGTCTCGGCTTCGTTATAGCACGGTATTTGTACGACCAATTTCATGTTTTGATCAGTACATCAACGGCCAGGCGATGTTTAGGTTTTTCCAGTGATCCGCTGATTTATCGCAAGGGTGTTTGGCAATTACCGAACACATCGCAACGTCGATCCAGCCTGGCTAACAATCAAATCTTCTCGACTTGATTATACTCCAGCTCGACCGGGGTTGAGCGACCAAAGATCGACACCGCCACTTTAAGGCGGGCGCGTTCTTCATCCACTTCTTCCACCGACCCGTTAAAGGAGGCAAAGGGACCATCAGACACGCGCACTTGCTCACCAATTTCAAAGGTGATGGACGGCCGTGGTCGTTCCACGCCCTCTTGCACCTGGTTCATGATCTTCCCTACCTCGTCCACAGAGTGGTCTATTCCCAAGCAAGGTAGCAACGCCCGCCGCCTTCTCTTTGCCTATTTCCTCGCCTCCTCCGACCTGCCTCACCCTAGAAAGT
>JBCCBF010000081.1:0-9469 GCA_039814445.1 Pseudomonadota bacterium | reverse complement strand
CTTGCAGATCCTCAAGCCCTTCGGCGAAATTCTGGGCGTGAGCGGGTTTTGGCGCGGCCATGGTCAGGGCAAATCCCATGGCCGTGGCGGCGACCGTTAACATTGTCTTAAAAGAGCGGGCGTTTGTTTTCATTGTTGCCTCTTAGAGCAGGGGGCTAATCAGCTATTCTTGTTGATTATCTTTATGGGTTTTTGAAGGCACTGATTGGCACGTGAGTGGGGCGCGTGATGACACACCGCTGGTAAAAACCAAAACGTTCAATGTCTATGGTGCTGAAAAATGTAATGAAAACAATATAATTATCAAGATATGATCACAAATTCTGGTGATAGTTGAGCCAAGCCGTGATGGCTTAAAGAAGTGTTAAAAGCTTAGCTTCCCATTCTCGTAAAACTCGCGTATATTAAGAGAACTAGCCAGAATGCAACTTCGACAAATGGGGGAGAATCCGTCATGTCAGATATTTCATTTCCGCGCGGACAGCAATCAATTGCTGACCTTTCAGCGCCATCACAAAACCCAACACCGCAGGCCGCTCCTGAGCGCCCCGATCCTGCTGACAGCTCGCTGTTAGATATCCAGGCGGTTTTCGTCAGCCCACGTCGCGTGGTTGATGATGGTGGTGTTCAGCTCTTATTCCGTGATTCCGAAAGTGGTGAAGTGCTTCGCAGCTTCCCGCCTGAAACCGCGAGCAGCGTGTATCAGAATCAACAGGACATTAACGAGCAGTTAGCCTCATCAACGCCGGCGCCAGCTGAAACAGCACCCGCCGCACCAACGGCTGAACCCGTGGCCAGTGTGGAAGCAGCACCGATTGCTGCTGCCCCTGCTGAGCCAACCGTGTCAGCTGAGCCAGTCGCCGCACCGGCGCCTGCCACACCAGCACCAGAAGCTGGTAACCTGACCGCTGCGGCGTTAACGCCAAACAACGATCAGGTTGGTGCCGATGCACCACCCGCTGATGATACAGAGATTAGCCTCACGGGTGCGTAAGTCGCTTTCTGGCTAGTAATTATAGGGAAAGGCCCGCTCTTAGAAGCGGGTCTTTTTTTGTGCCCTGGCCTCGATGTCATGGCCATATTGGTATCCTGTCCTGGCTTGTCCCCGCTATCAGATGCCCAGGCTTGAAGGTCACCGTGGCGTCATCGCCATGGGGCGGGCATGCGCCATCGGGATATATATCGTCGGAAACCGACACCCTTTAAAGCCCACACCCTCAGAAGCCAACACCGCCGGAACCTTGTGCTGTTAGGCGGCGTGTATGCTTAGGCTGCTCAGTATCATGAGCGTGCTTACTGGCTTATCGATCAGGTATCCCGGCCTGTGAGTTGTTCATGGAGAGCCCCGCCATGAGAGCCATGTCATTGTTTCCAAAATATCGACAATAAAGAAAATAATCGGCTTATCTTTCATCTTTGTTTGTTAGTCTGAAGGCGTTGATAGTGTATTAATAATCAAAAAAGCCATATGCCTACCGGTTCTACCCCATCTCCTATTATGTTTGCTGATGCCGTTGGGCGTCTGTCCATGGAATTGCCCCATAATCAGGCGGTTTCCGACCTAGCCTATGATTACCGGGCGCAAAATGATGTGGATGCTGTCCTGCGCAGCTGGGGCCAACGGCGTTATGTCCCGCTGATCAGCGTGAATTCATCCTCTCAGATTTCCCTGCCACTTTATGCTGGCGATGGCCTGGTGGCCAAGGTCACCCCGGCCCGCTATGAGGGCACCAAGCCGAAGCCCTTTGTACTGCCAGCGATCAAGCGTCAGACCATCCAATCCAATTACAATGAATACCACATCCAGCTGTTTCCCTTTGTATCCACTGGCACCATCACAAAGGCTGATGTGGAGCATATGCGGCGCCAATTGGACGCCGTGGGCTATCAATTTGCCAATGGTGATGACCGCCCCGATAATCTGGGTCGCTTGCCTGGCGGCGAGCTGGTGGTGTTGGATTACGGGGCAACAGAGCCGAAACCTGGCCATCGCGTACGTGTGGATGAGGCCGATGAATGGCTCACTAAAATCCACAATCTCTACGGGCCATTATATGGTTCTGATGGGGTGAAGCCGCAAACGGAGGCCACTAATTTCGCCAAGCGTCCTGCGGCCGCCACCTTGGCCTTGCATCAAAACTTTAACCAGCAGCAGCCAACCAAAAAAACAGCACGAAAAGCCGACAACCAAAACCGCCCGATCTGGCGGCAAGTGCTAGGGTTGGGACGATAAACCCCGTCTCGGGCAGGTCTCTTTTGACGGCACCGGTACGGCGTTTATAAGTATCTGGCCACGCGCAATCGATCTTGCCGCCCTCGTGATTTAAGACAGCCCCCCAAAAATGATGCTGCCCACCATTCAGGATGCCATCGAACGGCACTATGACCTCCGCTTGGTGCATGTGGTCCCAGGCTCGCGCCAATTTGTGGCGGAGACCTATGTGTTAGAGACAGCGTGCGGCCAGCAATATTTCTGCAAAATCACCAGCAAGCCGCTGTTTATCCGTGAGATCATCCCGGCATTGCCCTTGGTTGCGTATCTGCATCACCAGGGGATCGAACGGATCTGCCGCCCCATAGCCACACGGGACCAGGCCCTATCGATCACCGTGGGGGATCGGCTCGTTGTGCTCCATACCTATATCGATGGGGCGGTGCAGTCGTATGATTACGATGTGAGGGCATATGGGCAGCTGGTCGCTCAAATCCATGGGCTAGCCACCCCCGAGCAAGGTGATACTAGCCATAGAGAAGACTTCACCTTTCCCTATGGGGAGTACTGGGATGAGCGGTTTGAGCAGCCCTTACGCCACGTGACAAATACGCCGATCGATCAGGCGTTCCAGCGCGTCTTGCGCCGTCATGAGGATCAGATACGCCGTTTCAAAATTCGGTTTGAGGCGTTAGCGGTGAGCGCGGCTGAGAAGCAAGCCCCCTTGGTCATAACCCATGGTGACGGCCCCGGTAATGTGCTGATGCGTGCGCCTCAGGATATCTACCTGATTGATTGGGATGAGGCGATGGTGACCCCGGCAGAACGGGATATCTGGATGATCGATCACGTGCCGGGTTTTCTCGAAGGCTATCGGGATGGGCGGCCTGATTTCATGATTGATCAGGATTTACGCGGTTTCTACACGCTCAAATACTTCTTCCAGCGCCATATGCATTACACCGCTGAAATCCTGAATGAAGAACTGGATGAGGCCACGCGCCGCCAGCATCTTAGCGATATGGATCGTGAGCTGTCGGAGAAGGGGTGGATGGCGCCACGCTTGGCTGAAGTCTGGGATGACTAACGGCGTGAGTGCACGAAAACCGTGACCATTAGCACCCGTTGGGTGTTCGAAGTGAGTGGCACTCACCGCATTTTTGATGTCGATAGAGTACCGGCGACCCATTATCTAGTATGACACTTAATCGCTTTCTCGGAGTTCGCGTGTGAGCATCCTTGCGATCATTCTAATGTTTTTTATCTGGGCCTTGGCTTTCATGCTGGTTGGCGTGTTCAAGGTTGCCGCTGAAGCCCCGTGGGTGGTTTTGGCCCTGATCATTCTGGTGTTTTACGCGGGCAAAAAGGACAAGAAAAAGGACTCGGGCGGAAAAGATAAGAAAAAGAACGATGAGTCGACCATGGTGCGGTCGCTCGATGATGTGTTGGGGCCGGAAGCAGGGGGCGGGGTAGATGCATCAGGTCGAGCAGCCGTCAACCGGACGGTGAGCCTCGACGTGTTCTCGCCCGCTGATTCAGTAAGTGATGATGGCGATTATAGTGATGAGGCCGAAGATTCTTCAGAAGCAGACCCCGCCCCTGCAATGGCATCGAATGATGAAACAGATAAGGGTGAGCAGCGGGGTGATAAAAAATCGGCAAAGAAACCTGATCTTACTGAAGGTCAGGTGGCCGATATTCAGGCGGTCATCAACAAGCTTGGCATGAATCCAGAAAAAGACGCGGTGGCGATATTTGGCGGAGCGTTAAAACGGGCCTTGGTTTACCTGCCCATATCACTCTTTATTGGCGTGTTGATGTTGTCGCCACTAAGTGATGTCAACAAGCTGAGCCTGGTTAGTTTCCAGTCTTACACAGCCACAAATGTATTCGCGGTCTATGGGTTTGCCGCGATCGGCTTGTTTATTGTCTCGATTGAGTTTTGGCGCGATGGCGAGGACGGCCATCGGATACCGCTGAAATCCTTTATGGTGAATATTTTCGGGTACTTCTCGAAGTTCGTCATTCAACTTTTCTTACTAGCCCTTCTGGTCATGCTGATTCATGTTGCCACATGGGCTGTCGCGTCGATCGTTTCCTATGTATTCGACTGGGTTATAGATTTATTTGCGATGACCCGTGGCGATAGTGCGCCCGCGGATGCCGGGCAGACCAGGATCGATTTCGTTTATCTCGTAACTTATATTCTCCTGGCGGCCCATATATATCCGGCCGTAATCGGTTTCTTAAATGGTGATAGAAACATCAAATTAGTGGATGAGCGCATCCGGAAAGTGGTGCGCGACAGTTTTGATGAGACCTTTAGACGGGTGTCCAATCTTGTCTTCGTCTGGATTGCACTTGTCTATCTCATCTTCACTTTTACCAATTTACCCGACTACCTATCATCAGCTGTCTCGACTCTGGGCGTCGATCTGCATCCGAATATCTTTCAAGTCGTGCTCACTTTCCAGCTTTGCTTGGCCCTGCTAGCAGGTATCTCAGGCTATGCGGGCCGGCGACTTTACACCTACGGGGCGGCAGCTCAAAAGCAGGTCCTTCCATCGGTTGAAACCGCTAGTGCTTCGAGTTTGCGCCCTCATATGCGGGAGGATGATTTTGACCATGATCCGCATAGCCGCTTTACGGTGCATCGGGCTGCCTTGGGTGATCAGGAGGTCGTCAGGCGTTTCCTAGAGAGATCGTACACGACCTTGCTGGTAAAATATTACGATGAGCAGACCCGTACGATAGCAATTCCCAAAATGTCGGCTATTGGCAAAGCCATGCTGGCCTCAGGGCGGTTTTATTTGCTTGAGGATCGGGAAACCGGTGCTTTGGCCGGGGTGGGTGGCTGGCGTTTCCGCCGCACGGCTGGTGATGAAAGCCCAACCACGGCTGTCATCCGGTTGATCGAGGTGCACCCGGATAACATCAATCAGGGCGCTGATAACATCTTACTGGGCCGGATCATGCATGAGGCCAAAACGGCCGGTATCACCGATTTGATGGCCTACACCGCCTTGCACAATGAGCGGTTCTATTTGGATAACGGGTTTAACACCGTGCGCTTAATCGATAAGCCTCTGGGCAATGATGTGGTCTTCCCGTTGTTGGAAATGCATTATTGCCTGACGTCAGACAGCAAAGACGCGCCCTAACCAAGGCGGTCGCGGTCATACAGATATCGAGTTTTTCTGAAAAACTTGTGCTGCCGGAGGGCGCGAACCCATTGTTTTAATTTGTTTTTATCTGCCCAACTTATTTGCATATCCACCTATTTTCAACAGCTTACTGTCCATAGCTGTTTAGGTATGCCCATCCTTATCCAATAGCTTTGGGTGGATATAAAGGTGGATGAGAGTTAGGTGGAACTCAGGCAGAAAATGATGGGATAATGCTGAAAGCTAAGTTTAACCGTAGGTGCTTTGTAGGCTTCCAATATAGCTCAATTTCGGCATATGAAGTGCTCGATTACCGGCTCCTGTCCCTCCGCCATTAGGCCTCGAATTTCATCCTGTATGACTTTATCTGCAATGGACATGCGCTCATGGTGTCGTAGGTGCTCTGTCCAGGAGCTTTCAGACCAGCTTTCGACAAACACGTCCGACTGATCAACATCTTGAGCGATCTGCCAGCTATAGCCGCCATAGCTCATACGGATTTTTTGTAGTGATTTGATCGCTTGCAGAAACGCCGGCTGGTTTTCTGCGGTAATAAGATAACTGACCCGGATCGTCACAGGCTGCTTGTCATCCATGTCATCGAGATTGATCGACGGTTCGGGCCAATGCATGGATGGGCTGAAATCAGTTTCAGCACCGGTGCCCAGCTTGGCGCGCCAGGTGACCGGGATTGCCAGTACTAAACCGGCCGCCGCAATGAGCATCGCGGTGCTAATGCCCTGGAAGCTAGCCACCTGCCCCCAGAGTATGGACCCTAGCGCCATGGTGCCGAAAAAGACCATCAGGAAGATTGATAAGCCACGGGCCCGCACCCAGTTCGGCAGTGATGTTTGCGCTGAGACATTGAGGGTAGAGAGAACAGCAATCCAACTAGCGCCGGCCAGCCCCGCCGCGATGGCCGCCACGATCTGATTTGGTACGATGGCAAAAACAACAAGTACCAAGGCTGTGCCTATTGAACCGGCGGCCACGGTTTTATCCGCGCCCAGTTTGCGGCGGATCGCAGGCATGATCATGGCTCCAGCCACGGCACCGGCCCCCACACAACCCATCAAAATACCGTACAGCGTGGCCCCGCCTTGCAGCACGTCACGGGCGATGAGTGGCAACATGGCCCAATAGGCGCTGGCAAACAGGAAAAAGGCCACCGCACGCACCAAGGTTTGCTTAAGCGGTGCGCTGTGCCGGGCGTAGCGAAGGCCCGCGCCCATGGCACCCAGGATATGCTCAGGCGGCAGGCTGCTCTTTTTCGCCGGTGGTGGGCGCCACCATATCAGTGCGGCGATAATCCCGAGGGTTGAGATGAAGTTCAGCGCAAACGGGGCGGTAATCCCAACCGCGACGATTAAGATACCAGCCAAGGCGGGGCCGATGGCACGGCTGACATTGATGCCAACCGAGTTCAGGGACACAGCCGCTGGCAGGCTTTCCTTTGTCACTAGGCTTGGGACAATGGCTTGCCAGGTTGGCGCCATGAAGGCCGCACCCGTGCCAAGCAGGAACGTGAACAGGAGTAATATAATTGGCGTGACCAGGCCCGCGGCGACCAAGGCCGTGAAGATGGCCACGGTGATCGCCATGAGGATGTTGACCACAATCAGCAACCGTCGGCGATCACAGATATCAGCCACGGCACCCGACAAAACCGCGAACAGGAATACCGGTAAGGTGGTGGCGGCCTGCACTAACGACACGATCGCCGGTGAGGGCGACAGCTCGGTCATCAACCAAGCAGCACCCACATCATGCATCCAAGTGCCGATATTCGACACGACAGTCGCCACCCAGAGAACGGCGAAGGCGCGTTCACCAAAGGGGGCCCAGGCGCTGGCACTCTTGGCTTTGGGTGCTGCCTCAGGCACCGCTTTTGTCGTGGCAGACATCCTGTTCTTCCTTATGCGGCAACGCCGGGCGCGCCGAACATATTGATCGGTGACCAATCCGGCAGCTCTGGCAGTGCCTCAGGGCCAAAGCTGGCCAACTCTCCTTGGGCATACACAATCTTACCGCCCGTCACCGTTAGATCTGCGGTGATATTGGTAATGTCATCCTCAGGGATCGAGAAGTAATCCTGGTCTAGTACCGCAATATCGGCGAATTGGCCGGGTTTGATCTGACCTTTCAGCCCTTGTTCGCGGCTGAACCAAGCGCCAGCAGCGGTCCAATGGGCCAAGGCCTCTTCACGGGTTAAGCGGTTCTGGGCATCCCAGATGGTGTCGCCACCACGTCCTTTGCCGGATACGGCCCAGTGGATAGCGAGCCACGGGTTGTAGGACGACACGCGCGTCGCATCGGTTCCGGCAGCCAGCGGCACACCAGATTCAATCATCTTACGCACCGGCATCACCTCGCACAGTCCTTCCTCACCATACTGGTCGCGATAGGCGCTGGCTTGAAAGGCAATCCGGTTTTGGTAGGAGATACCACCACCCAATCGCGCGACCCATTCCATGGTGCTCTCAGAAATCGTCTCGCCATGGTCAAATATCCATTGCAGCTCATCAAGCCCACGGTCGCGGCCAACCTCTTCGAGAACCGTCAGCAACCGATGGGCGCTTTCCTCGTAGGTGCAGTGGAAACGGATCGGCCAGCGGTTATCGAGCAGGAACTCGAGCACCGGCTTTAAGTCACCTTCCATGCGCTTGGGCAGATCCGGGCGCGGGTAGGAGAAGTCCTCGAAATCATAAGCTGACGCCACCAGCATTTCGCCGGCCCCGACGCATTTGAGGTAATCATTGCCCTCATCGGGTTTGACGATGTCGTGCCAGCGCTTGAAGTCATCGAGCTCGAACAAGGGGCGTTGGGCAAACAGCTGGTAGCCAATCCTAACGGTTTGCTCGCCCCGGCGGTTTAGCTCACTGATCACGCCGTAATCATCGGGGTAGTTGAGGAACCCACCCGCACAATCAAGGGCCGAGGTCAGCCCCAAGCCGTTCAGCGCGCGGAAATAGTGCTTGGTTGATAGGACCTGCTGTTCCAAATCCAGCTTCGGCGTCATGTCGAGCAGGGCGTAGAGCGGCTGGGCGTTTGGCCGGGCGATGGCAAGGCCCGTTGGGTTGCCATCATCATCCCGCTCAAGCCGTCCCGAGACGAAGGGCTCATAGAAATGCTTATCGATGCCCAGGGCTCGTAAGGCGGCTTGGTTTAGCCAAGCGCGGTCATAGAGGTGCAGCACATAGACCGGCACGTCGCCCGAGACGGCATTAATCTCATTGATCGTAGGCAGGCGTTTTTCGACGAACTGATCGGCGGACCAGCCGCCAACGACACGGATCCATTGACCAGCTGGGGTGCGCTGAACCTGGGCCTTCAGCATCGCTAGCCCATCGGCCAAGGAGGTCACATGATCCCAGCGCAGTTCCATGGCAAAATTATTGCCTTGGCGGATGATATGGGTGTGGCTGTCAATTAAGCCGGGGATTACGCGTCGACCCGCCAGATCAATGGTGCGGGCATCACCGGCTTTGGCCATGATGTCTTGATCGGAACCGACCGCTTGGATCTTGCCGTCCTTAATGGCGATGGCTTGGGCTTCGGGGTTCTCAGCATCAAAGGTACTGACACGCCCGTTATAGAGAATGAGATCGGGTTCCATGGATCCTCAGAGACACTAGCGGCAATAGAGAAGTAAACAGGGCGCAGCTGAACCGCGCCCTGTCAGTGCTTAGCTTTGTTGTAAGATGACGGGTGACCAGTCGGGGCTCACATCGGGGATGTGGCGGAGGTCTTCACGCTCAAACGGCCCTGCGCCATAGACCACCTCACCATTGACCACGGTCAGCTCGGACTTAAGCCGCGCGATCTCTGCATCGGTCACGGTGAAGTAGTCGCGATCAAGGACGGTGAAGTCAGCGAACTGACCATTGGTGATAGCACCTTTTGTGCCAGCATCGCCGGTGAACCAAGCAGACCCGGTGGTCCAGATCCGCAAGGCTTCTTCGCGGGTCAAGAGGTTGGCGTCGTCATGGTTCGCCGGCGCTCGCATTTCAGACCTTTAACCGCATCAAAACCGGCGGCGAGCTACGCATTGGCCAGCTTGCGCCCGCCAGCGTGACGGCCGACCAGGAACGCG
>JBCCBF010000001.1:0-34032 GCA_039814445.1 Pseudomonadota bacterium | reverse complement strand
CCCGCGCCGGATGGCGCACACGTTCATGCGCCGGGTGGCGCACAGGCTCACGCGCCGGATGGCGTGAATACGCCCGTACCGTTTGTGCGGCGGGTTTTGATCGCGCTGCCGATTGGTTTGATTTGGGTCTATAAGGCCTGCATATCCCCGTTCTTGGGGCCGAATTGTCGGTATCAGCCCACCTGTTCAACTTACGCCATCGACGCTTTGCGCACCCATGGGGTGTGGCGCGGTGGTTGGTTGACGATCCGCCGCCTAGCCCGGTGTCACCCCTGGGGTGGCCATGGCTACGATCCGGTGCCGGGTTCATGCCCCAGCTGCGATCACTCCCCCTCCCATACCATAGCGAAAGATTAAGCCCATGCGGCCGCGACACGAGATGCATGATCAACGCAACATCATCATGGCGGTGGTGTTATCAGTGCTGGTTATTCTGGGCTTTCACTATTTGTATGAGCGCCCACGCTTGGCCGCGATCCAGGCCCAGGCAGAGCTTGAGCGGCAAGCGCAAGAGGAACGACGGCAAGAACAACAAGGCATCACGCGCCCAGGTGACAGTGATTTGCCGCAACCGGCCATCGATACGCCTGCGGATGATATCGCCGATGGCATGACCTTGGGCCGTGATCGGGCCGATGTGCTGGCTGACAGCACAGACCGGGTGAAGATCAACACCGACCGTTTGCATGGGTCGATTAACCTGCAAGGCGGGCGTCTCGATGATCTGACCTTGGGTGATTACTACGTCACCGTGGAACGTCAAGATGAGGTCGCGTTGCTGTCCCCGGCGGGATCAGAATATCCCTACTATGCCAATGTGGGGTGGATCGCCCAGGCCGACGGCCCGGCAGTCCCCGGGGAGGATAGCGCCTGGCAAGTCGTGGGCGATAACGCTGAATTGTCCGTGGATGCGCCGGTCACCTTACAATGGGATAATGGCGCAGGCTTAACCTTCCAGCGCGTGATCAGCCTGGACGAACATTACATGTTCACGGTGGAGCAATCGGTGATCAACGCCACCGATGAGGCCGTCACCCTGTTTCCGTATTCGCTGGCGTCACGCCGCAACGTGCCGCCGGCCGCTGAGTTTTTCATCCTGCATGAAGGCCCGCTTGGGGTTTTTAACGAGACCTTGACCGAGTTTGGCTACAACCAAATGCGGGATGACGCCGTGGAACAAGCGGGCCGGGTCAATGAGCGGTTCGAAAGCGCGGGTGGCTGGATCGGGATCACCGATAAATACTGGCTAGTGAGCCTTGTGCCCGAAGCGAATGCCCAAATTACTGGCCGCTTCACGTATCGTACCACTCGGGATCAGTACCAGATCGATTTGCTCCATGAGGGCCGTACCATCGAGCCGGGCAGCACAACCAGCCTGACCTCTTATATCTTTGCCGGTGCCAAGGAAGTGCAATTGCTCGATCGTTATGCTGAGCAATACAACATCCCGCGGTTTGACCGGGCGGTGGATTTCGGCTGGTTTTATTTCCTGACCAAGCCTTTCTTCTATGCGCTCGCGTTCTTATTCGAGTTCCTGGGCAATTTCGGTTTGGCGATTTTGGCTTTCACCGTGGTGATCAAGCTGATCTTCTTCCCGCTCGCCAATAAATCCTACAAATCCATGAGCGCGTTACGGAAGATACAGCCGCGCTTGTTAGAGCTGCGTGAGAAATACGCCGATGACAAGGTGCGCTTACAGCAGGAGATGATGAAGCTTTATAAGGAAGAGGGGGTAAACCCGCTGTCGGGCTGCTTACCGATCTTGATCCAAATCCCGGTGTTCTTCGCCCTGTATAAGGTGCTGTTTGTGTCGATTGAGATGCGCCATGCGCCGTTTTATGGCTGGATCCAGGATCTCTCGGTTCCTGACCCCACTAGCCTGTGGAACCTGTTTGGTGCTTTACCGTTTGACGGGCCAACCTTCCTGGCCATTGGTGCTTGGCCGGTGTTGATGGGCATTACCATGTTCATTCAAATGCGCTTGAACCCGACCCCGCCCGACCCGATCCCGGCCAAAGTGTTTATGTTCATGCCGGTGATTTTCACCTTCTTGCTCGCCACCTTCCCGGCTGGTTTGGTGATCTATTGGACGTGGAACAACCTGTTATCGATCATCCAGCAATCGGTGATCATGACCCGCATGGGGGTGAAGATCTCCCTGTTCGGCAAGGATGAGCCTGAGAAGGCAAAATAAATGACGACCGCCGTACCGGTGCTGATTGTGATGGCCGGGCTGCCCGGGACGGGTAAAACAACCCTGGCCAAGGTATTGGCGGTCAGGCTCCAGGCCTGCTACCTGCGGATTGATACCATTGAGCAAGCGCTTATGCGGTCGACCCCAGCGATCGACCAGGTGTCAGATGCCGGCTATCTGGCGGCCTACGCTCTTGCTGCGGATAATTTGCGCCCCGGTTCGGTGGTGATCGCCGATAGCGTGAACCCGATCACCCTGACCCGCGAGGATTGGCAGGCTGTGGGCGATCGCGCAGGTGCACGCACGCTTAATCTGGCGTTGATTTGTTCGGACAAGGCGCAACACCGTGCCCGTGTTGAGCGCCGGGTGGCTGATATTCCTGGTCATCAGATGCCAAGCTGGCAGGATGTGGAAAATCGTGAGTATGAGCCCTGGACCAAAGATGCCCTGAACGCCGATCATTTGGTGCTCGATACCACTACGATGACAACCCAGGCTTGCTGCGACGCCGTGATGGCGTGGCTTGAGGAATGATTGCGAACCCATGGCGAAAGACATCACCCCATCCCTGACCGCGGGTGCAGAGGATCACGCCGTTGAAGCCGGGCGCAAGCTGTTTGCCGGGCCGTGTGATTTTATGCTCAGCGTGGTCAATCTTGACCAGCTACCAGCAGAAACCGTAGGTGAGGTGGCCTTTGCCGGGCGTTCAAATGTGGGTAAATCCAGCCTGATCAATGCGTTGACCGGCCGCAAGACAATTGCCCGCACCTCGAATACCCCGGGTCGGACCCAGGCGCTCAACTTCTTTGATTTGGGCGGGCAGCTGCGGCTGGTGGATATGCCGGGCTATGGGTACGCCAAGGTCTCAAAACCGGTGGTCGAAGCTTGGACCAAGACGCTTAAGGCCTATCTGCGCGGGCGGGTGCCCTTACGCCGGGTCTGTGTGCTGATCGATAGCCGCCATGGCATCAAGGATAATGATGAGGAGATCCTAAAGCTTCTCGATGAGGCGGCTGTGCCCTATCAGGTGATTTTGACCAAAATCGATAAGATCAAAAAAGGTGAGCTTGAGCGTCGGGTCCAGGAAACAACCGACCGCATCATCAAGCATCCCGCCGCCCATCCGGTGGTGATCGCCAGCAGTGCTGAGAAGAACATCGCCCTTGATGAAATTCGCGCGGGCTTAGCCTTGATGACCTAAGCTATTGGCGCTGCGGGCCTAGGGGCTGGGCGATAGAAGCGCCCATTGCATGCCTAGGTTATGCTGCTTGTTGGCCCAGGCTCCAATGTGGGAAGGGATCTTGCAGATCGGCGAAATCCTTGGGATCAAACGCCAGATCATCATCCCGACCTACCAGGCATTCATCCAAGGCTTGAGTAATCGCGGCTTGATCGAGCCCCGCACCGATGAACACGAGTTCCTGGCGACGATCACCATAAATATCATCCCAGTATTTGCCGATCACCTCGCGCCAGCCCTCATCATCGGGCCAGCGATTTTTGGGCACAGCCGCCCACCAGAAACCCATGGGCTCGTGGCGCACCACGGCGCCCGCCCAACTTAAATCCCCAACAAAAGCATCACGGGTGGCAAGCCAGAACAAGCCTTTCGCCCTGATTACGCCAGGCCGCTCCTGTTGTAGGAAATCGAAGAACTTTTTTGGGTGAAACGGACGGCGGGCACGGTAAACGAAACTGCCAATGCCGTATTCTTCGGTCTCGGGCACATGATCCTCATGGCCATAGAGTTCCTTGAACCACAGGGCGTGTTCCTGGGCTTTTTCTAGGTCAAAGCGCCCGGTGTTCAGTACCTCTTTTAAATCAACACGGCTTTGGCTGGTTTCGATTAGCTTGGCCGTCGGGTTGAGGGACGCAATAATTTTTTGCGCGGCGTCGTGCTGTTCTGGTGTTGCCGTGTCGATTTTATTGAGAATGACCACATCGGCGAATTCGATTTGCTCGACCAAAAGATCGACCAAGGTTCGGTCGTCATCATCGCCTAAATCTTCGCCGCGATCGGCGAGGAAATCAGTGGAATCATAGTCTTTGAGCAAGTTCACTGCATCGACCACCGTGACCATGGTGTCGAGAAGGGACACATCGGCCAGGCTGCGACCGTCTTCGTCGCGGAAATCAAAGGTGGTGGCGACGGGCAGCGGCTCTGAGATCCCGGTGCTCTCGATCAGCAGGTAATCAAACCGCTTTTCCTCAGCCAGGCGGAAGACCTCGGCCAACAAGTCATCGCGCAAGGTGCAGCAGATACAGCCATTGGACATCTCGACCAAGGTCTCTTCGGTCCGGGACAGATTAGCGCCGCCTTCTTTGATCAAGTTCGCATCAATGTTGACCTCGCTCATGTCATTCACAATCACCGCAACCCGCAGGCCTTCGCGGTTGTTGAGGATGTGGTTCATGAGGGTGGTTTTACCAGCACCAAGAAAGCCGGAAAGCACGGTCACGGGTAGGCGTGTGTCTGTCATCAACAAGACCCATTTATCGATCGTTATGATATAATATCTGTTAGCTTAAAATCGTTCTAAAGTCATCGGTTTTGTGACCCGCAAACCCAGAGCGCTCCTGTGAACTGCGTGAATAAGGGGGATGGCTGAGGCAATCGCTCTTGGGTGACCCGCGACTATGCCGGGCGCATCTTTGGGGTCGGCCAATGGCTGACGAGCTTGGCCATGATCGCCATGAAGGCGAAGGTGAAGATCAGCCGCGCCACCAGCACAATCCATATATCAGCGCCCAGGGCGAGGAACAGCAACGTGCCTTCGACCAGGCCGTGGCAGAAGGAAATCAGCGATAGGGCCAGTAATTTGGCGCGCGGGCTGAAATCATGCTCGCGGCTGGCTTGGATCATCATGCCGGTGCAATAGATCAGGCCGAGCAGCAGGCCCACGGTGCTCATGGGCGCCAAGCGTCGGTCGATGCCGATCACCCGCAGCACGGGTTCTAGTGCCCGGCTAAACAGGCCGATCACGCCCAGGCGTTCCAGTATGTCCAAGGCGATAAACAGGGCGAAGAAGATGACCAGGATGGTGGCCAGCGACCAGCCGATACCCATGGCCCAATCGACCCAGCCAGTATCGGCTCCAATATCGGGCGTCCAGGCCAAGATAAGCGGGTCGCCGAGCCAGCCTGTGGCTTGGGTGATAGCGCCCAGGATGAGGGCGAAGAGAAGTGCTGTGCCCACCCGCACGGCGCTGGTGATCCAAAACCCAGCCCCGGCGCGGGCCACCATGGCTTGTTCCACGGGGATGAAATGGGCCATTAGCATCATGGTGCAGAGGATCGAGTGCTGGGCGACCGAAATATCAATATCGGGAAGTAGGATAAAGTAAGCCCCCAGACCGCCATAAACGCCGATCAACAGGGTAATGCCCCAGACCAGCCCCGCCTCGGCTGGCAGTCCGATCCAGGCCATCACCGGGCCCAGGGCCAGGCCCAGCCAATCGGTTAGGCCCAGCTGGTCAGCCACGCGGACGGCGATCATCACCGGCACCATGATCTTGACCAGCTCCCAAAAGGTGCTGAGCACTTTGCGGCCGAGCTTTTGGCTGTACTCTTTGGCGGTTTTCGTTGTTGGCAGAAGCGTCATGGTAGGGACTGGTTCGGCACCGCTTGAGCCTCACCGCTGGGCCAGATGCGTAACAGCCAGGCCATGATGACAATAAACACCAGCGTGAAGGCCACGCGCCCCACCAGGATCACCCAGATATCCGCCCCAAAGGCCAGGAAGAACAAGGTGTCCTCCACAATCCCGTGGGACAGGGACAGCAGCGATAGGGCCAGGAGTTTCGCCTTCGGCCCCACCGGGTGCTCATTGGCGGCCTGGATCAGCAACCCGCCGCCATAGGTAATACCCAGCAGCAGGCCGATGGTGGTGGCGGGGGCGAGCCGCGGGTCGATGCCAATGATTTTGAGCAAGGGTTCGAGTGCCCGGGTAAACCACCGGATCACGCCGATTTTCTCCAACCCGTCGAGCACCACGAACAGCACCAGAATAATCGCCAAGATCGTGCCCATGGATTGCGCGGTGGCCATCGCCCAATCGGCCCAGCCGGTCTCACCGCCCAAATCAGGAGCCCAAAGCAGTTCCAGGGGTTCTTGCAACCAGCCGGTGGCCTGGCACAGCTGCCAGGTGATAAAGCCAAACAGCAGGGCACCGAAGATACGGATCAGGCTGGTGATCAAGAAGTTGGCCCCGGCCCGCTGGATGATCGCAGCCTCCACCGGGATCGCATGGGCAATCAGCATCATGGCGCACAGGATCGAGTGTTGGGCGACGCTCATCTCCATGCCCGGCATGAGGCTGAGATAGGCCGCCATCCCGCCATAGGTGCCGGTGAGCAACGTGATCGCCCAGACTAGCCCCGCCTCAGCCGGTAAACCCACAAGACCGACCACGGGCACCAGCAACTCGCCAAGCATATCGGTCAGGCCAAATTCCTCGCCCACACGCACCAGCACCATCACTGGCACCATGATCTTGGCCAGCTCCCAAAAGGTGCTCAGGCTCTTTTTACCAAGTTTTTTGAGGTAGTCGTTCATCGGTGCAAACGGGCTTTGTTGTAAGAAGCTCAGGCCTTAAGCGCTGAGGGCAAAATCCACTGCCGCCGCCGCGTGTAAGGCCGTGGTGTCGAACACCGGCAGGCTGACATCGCCCTGATCTAGCAACAGGCCGATCTCGGTACAACCAAAGATCACGCCATCGGCCCCGCCCTGCCTATGCTTATCAATGATCTGGCGGTAAGCATCTTTGGAGCCTGGTTCGATAATGCCCTGGCACAATTCGCGGTAGATGATGTCATGGATCACCGTCCGCTCGTCCGCCTCAGGAATGCAGGCGGTTACCCCATGCTGGTCGTGTAACCGGCCTTTGTAGAAGTCTTTTTCCATGGTGTAACGGGTGGCGAGCAGGAGTGGGTTTTGACAGCCCGCCTGCTTGATCGCGGCCGCCGTCACATCGGCGATATGGATCAGGGGTATGTCCACAGCCGCCATCACCGCATCGGCGCAGAGATGCATGGTGTTGGCCCCGATCAGCAGGCAATCGGCGCCGCCGCGCTCGACCGATTGCGCGGCCTCGACCATCACGTCACCAGCCCGGTCCCAATCACCAGCCGCCTGGTATCCTGCCACCTCATCAAACTCCACCGAATGCAGCAGGATCTTGGCCGAGTGCAAGCCCCCCAACCGCGCGCGGACGGCGCGGTTGAGTAGCTGGTAATAGACAACGGTGCTTTCCCAGCTGATCCCGCCGATCAGGCCGATAGTCTTTAGGGCGGTTTTCATGGCGCCTCAGTTTATTGCCTAGAACGTCAAAATGACGGGGCCGAACCCAATGTCTGTCACGCCCACAAGCGTGACCACGGTCCCAAAGGCCAGCGTAAGCTCTAACCCCTCTTCGGTGAAGGTTTGGGTTCGAATTTCCATGGTGCTCGGCAGCGCGATCACGTCACCTTCGCTGCGATCGTAATCGGTAATCCTAATCTTTCCGGCAATCTGTCCCTCACCCCCGGTACCAAAGAAATCGAAGCTATCGCCGATGATGAACACATCAGCACCGCCGCCACCGGTTAACGTGTGGTCAATAAAGCCATCACGGGTCGCTGGATCATCTGGGTCTGCCGGGCCGCTCAAACTTATCCGTTGATCAGCCCCGTCAATCAGGGCGCTGATGGTGTCGGCGCCGTCACCGCCATTCATGCTGACACGCCCGGTACCGCCGACCATATTGTCATCGCCACCGCCGCCGAACATCCCGTCATTACCAGCGCCACCGAATAGAATGTCATTACCAGCGCCACCATTGATGAGGTCATCGCCTTGGCCGCCATAGAGCGTGTCGGCACCCTCGCCACCCAGCAGGCCGTCATTGCCCTCGTTGCCATAGGCCAGATCAGCGCCCTGACCACCAAACAGCGTATCGCCGCCGGCATCGCCGCGCAGCTGATCGTCGCCAAGGTTGCCATAGACCACATCATCACCATCGCCGCCGCCGACGATGTCATTGCCCAGGCCGCCGAGGACGGAATCCGCCCCGTCACCGCCGGCGAGGCTGTCATCACCCACATTGCCGAACAGGGTGTCGTTATCGGCCCCGCCCGCAAGGCTGTCCTGGCCTTGCCCGCCATAAAGCAGATCACTCCCGCCACCGCCGGTGACGCTATCATTGCCTTGGTTGCCGTAGATAACCTCGGCCTCGACGCTGCCGAGAACCGTGTCAGCGCCCTCGCCAGCGGCGTAGTTCGTCTCGCCCCCCGGTACCAGGGCGAATAGATCATCGCCATCTGACCCGGTTGGCAGTGATGGTAGCTCGGGTGGTGGGCTTGGTGCGGGGGTGGTCGTGGCCGGTGGTGATGCGGTGGTCGCGGTATAGGTCAGGGCGATATTGTTGTTATCGGTGCCCTGGGCGTAGGAGATGGTGAAGCTTTCCGTGCCTTGGGTGATGGTCGCGCCTTCGGCCAGGCCAGCGAAGGTACCAGTGATGGCGTCAGTGCCATCATTGGTGAGGATCACCAGCACATCGCCGATAGTGGAAGACTGGCTGAAATTGCTGTCGAGCACCAGGGATAGGGTGGAGCCGCTAATGTCCACCGTGCCAGTGATCGCCAGTTGGTCATAGCCTGTACCTGCCGTTTTGCTGTTAAGCCCGTTGACCAGAACCGTACCGCCTGCCGCGACAGTGAGATTACCGGTGCTCAGCGTGCCTACATTG
This sequence comes from Pseudomonadota bacterium, assembly GCA_039814445.1. GTDB lineage: Bacteria > Pseudomonadota > Alphaproteobacteria > TMED2 > TMED2 > TMED2. The sequence continues at coordinate 25,114 of JBCCBF010000001.1, read as the reverse complement.
GATGTGGCCGCGGTGCCGCCCGAAATCGTGCCGCCAGAATTGATCGTTACCGACTGGTTGGTCGTCGCACTGCCGACCACGCGGCCAGTGCCATTGGCGATCAGGGCGGCGTCACTGGTGATCGTGCCGGTCAGCCGTACATCACCCGCCGTACTGGTGATATTCCCGTTGATGTCGCCGATAGCATCATCATTCAGCGTCAGGATACCCGCGCCGGATTTGTTGATCCCGGTGGTATTGGTGCCCGCCGTGCCGCCACTATCGGTGATCGCTGTTTCATCAGCGATGACGCCCTGGAGCGTGTATTCGACCCCGCTGCCCACATCGATGTCGATATCGTTGTTCGTGCCGTGAGCAAATAAAAAGCCACCGGTTGCCTGACCTGCTTGCGCGCCTGTTCCACCTGCTGCGCCGCCATTGACGCTATTGCCGTTGCCTTGGGTCGCATTGGCTGTGAAGAAGAAATCCAGGTCAGTGTCGGTGCCACCCAGAACGAAAATCGCCCCACCAAGCCCGGCACCGCCGCCGGCTGATTCACCGTTAAGGTTCGAGCTGTTGCCGCCGCCAAGGCCAGCAAGCCCGCCGCCATCTCCGCCACCGCCACCGCCGCCAAAACCGCCATTGCCGCCCTCATTGCCAGTCTGCGCCCCACCGCCACCGCCGCCGCCGCCAAAACCGCCAGTACCACCATTGGCACCAGGAAACTGGTCGCTGCCGCCGCCGCCGCCGCCGCCGAAGCCGCCATCATCGCCATCATTGCCGTTGCCCCCACCATTGCCACCGTTGCCGCCACCACCGCCGGCGCTCGAGCCGGAAGAATTTGACCCATTCTCAGTGGGCAAACGGCCGCCGCCGCCACCGCCGCCAGTGAAAAGACCTATGCCGCCATCACCCCCAAGGCCGCCCCCACCAGCACCGCTCCGATCACCAGTTGACGCTTGGCCTGTACCGCCATTACCGCCATTGGCGGCGGAGCTGTCGAAGGTCACATTGGTCAGATCAACGCTGCCAGCTTGTACAAACAGGGCACCGCCAGCGCCCAGACCACCGCCGCCGCCTGCGGCATCACTGCTCGTATAAGTCCCGCCATTGCCGCCCCGGGCTAGGCCGTTGTTCAGGGTGACGCCGTTTATCGCCACGGTTTGACCGGTGGCGTTGACATAAAACAGCCGGATGGCATCGCCGCCATCCACCGTAATGCCCGAGGTTAAAGCGCTCGCGTCAATCGTGACCCCTTGGCTTAATTCAATCTGGCCCAGGGAGCTTTGCAAATTGATCGTGCTGCCATTGAGGCTGCTGTCGAACACCACCGTATCTCCAGGCGCAGCGCTGGAGATCGCCTCACGCAGGGATACTAGCCCCGTGCCGTTTTGTTCATCAGTCGCTGTGGTGACAGTAATGGTGGCCATGGCTCGTGCTTTCCGAGGGTGCGTTCAATCAGCGCCCTATGCTTATCACAGAAACGAATCGTTTACGTGAAACATCGGTACGGACGCTCCGTGTACCGCCATAGGCCGTGGTGTCAGGACACCGCGTCACCATCGATCATCGCTATCCCTTTGTCGCCACAAGATTTTCTGTTCTGTCTGTTGATAAGCGCTGAGCCACGACCGGCCATGCCTGGTCCTGGCTCCCGCTTGTGGTTAGGGTGTCGGCCAGAATATGAACGCTGACCCCGAGGGTCCCACTGATGTCTGATGAACCTGACCTAATCGCCGCCACCGCTGATCTGGACGCCTTGTCCAAGGCCCGTGTTTTGTCCGAGGCGCTGCCTTATATGCGGCGCTATGCCAAGCGGACCTTTGTGGTGAAGTATGGCGGCAGTGCCATGGGGGATGCGGATCTTGGTGACCGCTTTGCCCGGGATATCGTGTTGCTCAAGCAGGTGGGTATCCACCCCGTTGTCGTCCATGGCGGTGGGCCTCAGATTGGCAAGATGCTCGACCGGCTGAAGATACAGTCCGAGTTCATCGACGGGTTGCGGGTCACGGACCGGGACGCTGTGGATGTGGTGGAAATGGTTCTGGCCGGGTCGATCAACAAACAGGTGGTGGCCTCGATCAATGAGGCGGGCGGCAAGGCGGTGGGTATCTGCGGTAAGGACGGCACCATGATCCGCGCCCGGCGTCTGGGGCGCAAGACCCATGATACCGACAGCAATATCGAGAAGATCCTTGACCTGGGGTTTGTTGGTGAGCCGGAGCAAGTGGACCCGGAAATCCTGGCGATCTTTGAGCGCTCGAACCTGATCCCGGTGATCGCGCCCATTGGTATTGGCCCCGATGGCGAAACCCTGAATATCAACGCCGATACCGCCGCCGGTGCCGTGGCGGGGGCCATTGGGGCGGCTCGCCTGTTGCTGCTCACCGATGTGCCCGGCGTGTTGGACCAGGCGGGCAAACTGATCGAGGAGATGACCGTCAGTGAGGCCCGGGCGCGGATCAAGGACGGCACGATCTCAGGCGGTATGATCCCCAAAATCGAGACCTGTATTCAATCGATTGAGGATGGTGGTGAGGCCGCGGTGATCCTGGATGGCCGCAAACCCCATTCGCTGCTGCTAGAGATCTTCACCGAGGGTGGTGCCGGGACGCTAATCCTGCGCGATCCGCCCGCCTATTAATCACGTCACAAAACGGAGCGTAAGCCTTGGCCTTTGCCATCGACCCCCTATCCATCGCCATCGGTGCCGTGCTCGGCGCCATCATCGCCGCCGCGATCGTCCAAGCGCTCACGGGCCGTGCCAAGGGCCAGCTTGAGCTGGTCGAGGCCGAGCGGGAGAAACTCGAAGACGAGGTCGATAGCCTGCAACAGGCCAACACCCAGCTGGAGGCTCGTAACGCCGAACTCCGCGCCCAGGCGGAAGCCCGCCAACAAGCCTATGATGAAGCGAAAAAGGGCATGGCTGACACCTTCGAGGCCCTGGCCGGTAAGGCACTCGCCGGGAGCACCGAGAAGTTCCTGCAAACCGCCGAGGAACGCTTCAAACGCTTGAGTGAGGCCAGCGGTGGAGATCTGGACAAACGCCAAGAAGCCATCGCCGCCCTGGTCAAACCCATGCAGGAAAACCTAGGCCAGATGCGCGAGCAGTTGAGCCAGTTGGAGAAAGACCGCCACGGCGCTTACACCGCCCTGCAAGAGCAAGTGAAAAGCATGGGCGAACAGCACCAGGTGCTGCGCGATGAGACGTCAAAGTTGAACAACGCCCTGCGTAACACCAAGCACCGGGGCAACTGGGGTGAGCTACAACTGCGCAATGTGGTGGAGATGGCCGGGATGCTGGCCCATGTGGATTTCACCGAGCAGCAATCCATGCTTGATGACGAGGGTAAGCGCCAGCTGCCCGATATGGTGGTGAAGCTCCCCGGCGGCCAACGGATCGCCGTGGACGCTAAAGTCCCGCTCGATGCCTTCTTAAAAGCCGCCGAACACCCCGATGAGGCCAAACGCTTCCATCAAGAACACGCCGCCGCCGTGGCCAAGCATGTGAAGGATCTGGGCAGTAAGTCATACTGGAAGAAACTAGATTACAGCCCCGAATTCGTTGTGCTGTTTATGCCCGGTGAGCATTACTTCTCAGTCGCCCTGGACCACCGCCCCGGGCTGATCCAGGAAGGCATGGACAACCAGGTGATCATCGCTACGCCGACTACTCTGCTCGCGCTCTTACGCGCCGTGCATTTCGGCTGGCGCCAGGAGAGCATCGCCGACAACGCACGCAAGATCGCCGAACAAGGCAAGGTGCTCTATGACCGCCTGGGCACCATGGCCGGACACATGAACAAGGTGGGCAAGGGCCTGACCAGTGCCGTTAGCGGCTATAACGACTTCGTCGCCTCGGTGGAAAGCCGCGTGCTCCCCGCCGCCCGCAAAATGGCCGAGCTGGAAGCGCCCAGCGAGGATGAAACGCCCAAAGCCATCACCCTCAGCAGCATCGAAAACACCCCGCGCCGTACCCAAGCCGAGGGCGATGACAACACACCGATCGAGGGCGCTGCCTAACGGTTTGCCTTGACCTGACCGGCTAAATAGCTAGGTCTTGGCCATCTCGAGATTTAACAGGCGGCAAGGATTATGGCCTTACTCCCGATTGTGACCGTTCCCGATAAGCGCTTGCGGGTGAAATGTACGCCGGTGACAGCGGTCACCGATGAGCACCGCCGGCTGCTCGATGACATGCTCGAAACCATGTATGACGCACCCGGCGTGGGCTTGGCAGGCCCCCAGGTGGGGGTGACCGAACGGCTGTTGGTGCTCGACCCGGCTGAGCCTGAGGAAACGCCGCGGCCGTTTAAGATCATCAACCCCGAGATCATCGCCGCGTCGGAGGCGAAAAGCAGCTTTAACGAAGGCTGCCTCTCGGTGCCCGAACAGTACGCCGACATCGAACGCCCCGCGGTGGTCACCGTGCGCTACCTGGATGAGAACGGCAAACAGCATGAGATCGAAGCCGATGGCTTCCTCGCCACCGTCATCCAGCATGAGATGGACCATCTGGACGGGGTGCTGTTTGTCGATTACTTGTCGGGTCTGCGCCGAAACATGCTGATCAAAAAGGCCCAGAAATATATCAAGCAACACCATGGCGCGGCGTAACCAGCCCATGCGTCGGGCCTCTGTCTTATACATGTAAGGACTGCTTCGCCTATGCGTATCGCCTTTATGGGCACACCGGATTTTTCGGTATTGGCCTTGGACGCCCTAGTCCAGGCGGGCCATGAGGTGGCTTGCGTCTATTCCCAGCCGCCGCGCAAGGCGGGGCGTGGGCATAAGGAGCAGCCATCACCGGTGCATAAGGCGGCCTTGGCCCATGGCCTTAACGTGCGGACACCTACATCCCTTAAACCCGCTGAGGTGCAAGCGGAATTTGCCGCGCTCGATCTCGATCTGGCGGTGGTCGTGGCCTATGGCTTGATCCTGCCGACACCGATCCTGGAGGCCCCCCGGCACGGTTGCTTTAACATCCACGCCTCACTGCTGCCCCGGTGGCGGGGGGCCGCACCGATACAGCGGGCGATTGCGGCGGGGGATGAGGAGACGGGCATTACCATCATGCAGATGGATGAGGGCCTTGATACCGGCGATATGCTGCTGATCGATCGGTTGCCGATCACCGATGAGGATGATGCCGGGAGCTTGCATGATGGCCTGGCCCAGATGGGGGCTAAGCTGATCGTGGAAGCCCTGGCCAAGCTCGAAGCCGGTGACTTGCCGGCGACGCCGCAGCCGGCGACCGGTGTGACCTATGCTGAGAAGCTGGACAAGGCCGAGAGCCGCATTGATTGGTATCAACCGGCGGCGATGATCGCCCGGCGCATTCGGGCATTTCGGCCCTGGCCGGGCAGCACGGCTGAGATGGAAGGGCAGACGATCAAGATCCACGCGGCGATGCCGGTTGACGGTGACGCGGGCGCTAAACCCGGCACCATCCTGGACAAGAACGTGGTCGTGGCCTGTGGTGACGGCACGGCCCTGCGGCTTGATAAGCTGCAGCGCCCAGGCAAAGCGGCGGTGGATGGGGCGGCGTTTTGGAACGGGGCCAAGCAAATCAAAATCGGCGATGTTCTGCCATGAGTGAGGCGGTCGAGACCACAACTCAGCGGTGGAAGCTGACCATCGAATATCACGGTGAGCCCTTCCATGGCTGGCAGCGCCAGGATCATGGCCCCAGCGTGCAAGCGGTGGTCGAGGACGCCATGGCGCAGTTCCTAGGCAACCCGCCCACGGTCTATTGCTGTGGCCGGACCGATGCCGGTGTCCACGCCCTGGGCCAGGTGGCCCATGTGGATTTGCCCACGCGGTATTCAGCGAAAGACGTGCGGGACGCCACCAACTTCCACATGCGCGAATGGCCGGTGGCGGTGATCGACGCCGAGGCCGTGGATGATGAGTTCCACGCCCGGTTATCAGCCACGGGCCGGGCCTACCGCTACCGCATCCTAAACCGGCGCGCCCGGCCGGGGGTGGATATCGGCCGGGTCTGGCATGTACCGGTGCCGCTTGACGTGGCGGCCATGCAAGCAGCGGCAAAACAATTGCTCGGCCACCATGATTTCACCAGCTTTCGGGCGACGCACTGTCAGGCGAAATCGCCCATGAAGACCCTCGATAAGCTCACGGTCAGCCAGCAGGGCGACGAGATCTGGATCGATGTGGCAGCCCGCTCGTTTCTGCACCACCAAGTGCGCAACATGACCGGTACACTCAAAGATATTGGCTGGGGCACCACCAAGCCCGACGCGATGACCGATATCCTGCATGCCAAGGACCGGTCTGCCGCCGGGCAAACCGCCCCGTCTGACGGGCTGTATTTCATGCAGGCATTCTACGGCGGCGAGGATTTAGCCACGGTATAAGTGAGCGTGTCAGCCAGCCTGTGCCCTTAACCTACCCTGTGTGCTCAACCCACCCCTTGTTTCAGCATGCCCAGGGCGATCCCGCTGATGAACACCGACATGATGGTTTCGATCAGGATCAAGCTTAACGCCAGGGATCCTGGAATCGCTAACGCAACCCGGTAGCCATACCATTGATAACCCAAGGCCAACCAACTGACAGCGATCACCGCGCTATGGCCTGCGGGCAATGAGATCATGCCGGTGACCACCAAGAGCAAAGGCGCCAGGATCACCATCATCCTCACCACCAGCATCCAGTTGAACACTTGGACAAAACGGTAGAAATATTTCGCCTGATCCATCAGCCGCATGACCTCAAAAGCTAGGACCAAAAACGCCGCCCATTTTAGGATCTGCGCTAACATATTCATGGCGATCCAAAACCCCATACTGCTGCCGCGCTCGCTGGCCAGGGCGGTAAAGGCCATCACATACTCAGCCGTCCCATCAGCGCCCGTAACACTCACAGGCCGCAGCATGGCCATGGCGATAAAGCCCATAAGCATCAATGGGATAACCTGGCGGAACGATCGTCGTGCGCGGCTGGGGCTGTTATCAAAAAACGCCAGCCCATCGGCGCGAAATCCAGCTAAGCGTAACGCGCCTAAAAGCGATGATCTGGCCTCAATATCACGGCGCATGGTGGTCTTGTCGCTCCTGCTCTGGTCGCCGATGGTTGTCGGCTCGTCGCCTCAATCAGCCCGGTTGGCCCAGTAAGCCCCGGTCAGCTTAGCCTGCTCGGCGTATGGCTTGGGCGCGAGCCAGGCACGGCACAGGGTTACTGGCTAGCTTGACCCACTTGTAGCACCGCTTGGAACGCCGCCGGGTCTGATTGAAACGCCATCAACGGTACCGTTAACGCCAGCATAACTTCTAGGAAAACGATAATCGCGGCATCAAAACCGCGACCTTCTAGCGCTGTTTTCATGGTGAAGAACAAGAACACCATGGAATAAATCATTACGCAAAATTGCAGGAATTGCGCACCGCCGCCCGCACCGACTCCGATGGCTATCATCAACAGGGGCATGACCTCTAAGGCTTTGCGCCAGAACAAGGTCCAATTATAGGCTGCTATGGCGGTGTGGGCCCGGTGGCCCATGCCGCCCTTCACCAACATGGCGTGCATCATCACCAGCAGGCCCAGCCAGGCGATCACTTGGCTCAAAAACAACAAGCCGGCCACTTGCAGGGCCATCATGTCGCTCAGCGGTTCGCCTTCGCTAGCAGCAACACCCGTCTCATCGATGGTGGTGTCCACGCTGGTTTCCGCTCCCGCACCGCCCATCAAGGAAAACAGAATGACCGCCATGATCAGGTAGAAGCCTAACAACGGCCACACGACCCGGAAGGACGCGCGGGCATTAGCCGTACTGCCGTCAAACGCGCCTAGGCCGCGCTTATCAAAACGCGCCAGCATCAACGCGCCACGCAGGCTTTCGGTCATACCAATCATGGGTTGCCTCCCGCGGTGGCAAAAAACTGTTGTAAAATAGCGTGATAGGCATCGGCGATCTTGGGCAGATCGGCGCTTGGGACCCGTTCATCAACCTGATGCATCGTGTCGCCCACCAAACCAAACTCAAAAACCGGGCCATAATCAGCCACAAAACGAGCGTCGGACGTACCGCCACCGGTGGTCATGGCCGGCGTGATACCTGTCACCTGCTCAATCGCCTCGCGGGCCGCCTGGATCAAGGGGCCTGGGGCGGTCAGGAAGGGCTTGGCGGATACCCGGATATCCAGGTCATACGCCACCCCTACGGTATCAAGCCGGCGGCGTATTTCGGCGGTGAGTGTCTCGGGCGTGTGGCGATTATTAAACCGGCTGTTGAACACGGCCATGCCCTGGCCGGGAATAACATTGGATGTGGGGTTGCCCACATCGATGGTGGTGAGCTGCAAGGTTGACGGCTCGAAATGCTCGGTGCCCTGATCCAGGGGCTCTTCGATTAAGGTGTTAAGCAGTCTGACTAAGGGATGTAAGGGGTTATCAGCCCGGTGGGGATAGGCCACATGCCCCTGAACGCCCTGCACGGTTAAGGTCCCGGTCAAGGACCCACGGCGGCCGATTTTCATCACATCGCCCAGGGTTTCGATGCTGGTAGGCTCACCCACCAGGCACAGATCAAAACCTTCGCCCTGGTCTTGCATCCATTCCAGCACCTTACAGGTACCGTTTACGCCCAGGCCTTCTTCATCGCCGGTGATGATCAAGGAGATCGAGCCTTGATCCGCCGTGCCATCAGCGACCGCGCGTTCAAGGGCGGCGAGGAACCCGCCGATATTGCCCTTCATATCCACGGCCCCACGGCCATAGAGCACACCATCATCATCGATCGTGGCGGCAAAGGCATCATGGGTCCAAGCGGCTTCGTCGCCTGGGGGCACCACATCGGTGTGCCCGGCAAAACAAAAAACCGGGCCTTGGTCACGGTCACCGCGGCGGGCATAGAGGTTCTCGACCCGCTCATCTCCCTTACCAAACGCCATCCGGGTCAGGCGAAAGCCCAAGGGCTCTAAAACCCGTTCAACCATCGCCAAGGCACCATCATCGGCTGGCGTGACGGACCGGCAGCGGATCAAGGATTGGGTATAGGCGATGGCCGGGTCGGTCATCAGTTTTCAATACCGCGCAACAACTCGTTGATGGCTACCTTCGACCGGGTTTGTTCATCCACGGTTTTGACGATGACGGCACAGTAAAGACCGGGGCCGGGGCTGCCATCGGGCAAGGGGCGTCCAGGCAGGGACCCGGGCACTACCACCGAATAAGGCGGAATCCGGCCACGATGGATGGCACCGGTTTCCCGATCGATGATTTTGGTCGAGGCGCCCAAATAAACGCCCATGGAGATCACCGCCCCACGGCCCACGATGACCCCTTCGACCACCTCGGACCGCGCGCCGATAAAGGCGTCATCCTCAACGATTACCGGGTTGGCTTGCAGCGGTTCTAACACACCACCAATGCCCGCTCCGCCGGATAGGTGCACATTCTTACCGATCTGGGCACAGGACCCAACGGTGGCCCAAGTATCGATCATGGCGGCAGAATCCACATAGGCCCCGATATTGGTGAAGCTTGGCATCAGCACGGAATCTTTTGCGATGTATGAGCCGTGGCGCACAATGGCCCCGGGCACGGCGCGAAACCCTGCTTTTGTGAAGTCTTCTTGTGCCCAGCCGGAGAATTTCGACGGCACCTTATCGAACCAAGGCGCGCCACCGGGGCCGCCATCAATCACCGTGGTGGGGTTCAGCCGGAATGATAACAGCACGGCTTTTTTGGCCCATTCATTGACCTGCCAATTGCCGCCTGGCTCATTGGTGACGGGTTCGGCCACCCGTATCGTTCCCTGGTCCAGGGCATCCAGGGCGTCTTCCACCGCTTGACGGGTGCTGCCGGTGGTCTGGGCGTTAATGGTGTCGCGTTGATCCCACGCGCTTTCGATGGTGGCTTGAAGCTGTTTCATGGCAATGGCGGACCGGCGGTAGGCGGGTCTCTCAGGCAAAGGAGAATGAAGAACGGCTGGAACATGTGCTGCCAGGGCCTGGCTGTCAATTGGCCGTCGGTGAATACCGGGTTTGTAATGCGTTTATTTTGCGGTGTTTAGGGTTTTCAGCCAGTGGTTCAAATCGTCAATCACATGGTCCACATAAGCGGGTACGCCATCATTACGATCACCTGCCGTTTTCAGGTGTTGATGATGGGCGTTCTCGTCATCCTCCCGCAGCCAGACAGTGGTCATGCCACGGGCCGAGGCTGGTTTGAGGTTGATCGCCATGTCTTCGACCATGCACGCGCTGTTGGGTGCAACGTCATGATCACTCAGAAACTGATCAAAGGCCCGGTCCCCGGGTTTGGGCTCAAAATCAGCCGCCACAATATCAAAAATCTCTGGGAAGTGATGGTCGATGCTCAGGCGCTCTAAGATCCGCGTGGCATAAGGGGCCGTTGCATTGGTGTAGATCACCTTGCGCCCCGGCAATTCATCCAGTGCCGTGTTGAGCCAGGGTGCCTGATCGATCACCGACAGATCGATATCGTGGACATAATCCAGGTAATCATGGGGGTTCACATCTTGTTCAACCATCAAACCACGCAAGGTGGTGCCGTGACGCTTGAAATAATCGCGCTGCATGGTCTTGGCCTCATCGGCTGTCAGGCCCAAGCGGTCGGCGATGAACTGACCCATCCGTTGATGCACTTGGACAAACACGCCATCACGGGCGGAATACAACGTGTTATCCAGGTCAAAGACCCAGGTCTGGATATGATCGAAACCCTTATCAGGCATGGTTCTGTCCTTCTTGATCGTCGGCGTAACATCATCGACCAGCCAATGGCTGTTACTGACGACGTCGGGCGCGAAGGGCGGTGGTCAAGGTGCCATCGTCTAAATAATCCATTTCACCGCCCACCGGGATACCATGGGCCAGGCGGCTGATAGCCACCGGCGCATCGGCCAATTGTTCGGCGATGTAATGCCCCGTGGTCTGGCCATCGACCGTGGCGTTCAGGCCCAAGATCACTTCGCTCACACTGCCATTATGCGCGCGCTCAACCAGCCGGGGGATGCCCAAATCATCGGGGCCAATACCATCGAGCGCCGATAGGGTACCGCCCAGAACGGCATATTGCCCTTTAAACGCCCCGGTACGTTCAATGGCCCATAAATCACTGACCTGGGCGACGACACAGATCGTCGTCTTGTCCCGTTGGGGATCGGTACAGATCGAACATGGGTCTGTGGTGTCTAGGTTGCCGCAGATGCTGCATACTTGCATGGAATCCGCGGCGTTTAAGATCGCCTGCCCCAAGGGGCGCATCAGGCTATCGCGTTTTTGCAGCATGGCCAGGGCCACCCGCCGGGCTGAGCGTGGACCCAGCCCCGGTAGCCGGCTTAACATCCGGATCAGGTTTTGTAAGGCGCCGTCAGCCATATGAACCCAGTGGCCTGTGATGTGTGAGGGGCGGTTGGTGAGGGGGGATCTCTGGGGCGGGGGTGACCCGTGATGTGCCCCGAATGCTAGGAAATGCTTACAACCTATGCTTAGAACGGGAGGTTCATACCAGGCGGCAGGCCCATTTCCTTGGCAAAATCAGCCATGCGGGTTTGCATTTCGGTTTCGGCTTTACCGCGTGCCTGATTAATCGCCGCGACCAATAAATCTTCCAAGACCTCTTTGTCTTCTGGGTCGATGATGGAGGGATCTATATCGATCTTCCGGGCCTCGCCCTTGCCTGTCATCACGACTTTGACCGCCCCGCCGCCGCTTTCGCCGCTCACTTCCATTTGCTCCATTTCTTGCTGCATGGCGGCCATCTTGGCCTGGGCCTGCTGGGCCTGTTTCATCATTTGTTGCAAGTTTTTCATCGGGTCTATGCCTTTGTGTTCGTCTGTGTTCGTCGGTCTGTTTGTACCGTCTTGGACGTTTATGTGTGGTTGGTATGTAGGGCGTCGGTGATGAGCGCTCAAGGCGTCATCAAAACCGGTGAACGCCAGGATCAGAAATCGTGTAACTCATCGTCAAATCCGGGGTCTTCGGGATCAAACGGTACGTCATCGCTGGCATCACTGCTGAGGCTCTCTGCTACGGGGATGCCGTCCAAGGCCGGTTGGTTCAGGTTCTTGATGTCGACGATATTGGCCTTGGGAAAGGAGCTGAGCACAGCCGCCACCACTGGGTGTTGGGCCACCTCATCGCGTTCGGCCTGGGCCTCTTGACGCTTGCGTTCACGGATCGGTGGGGCGCCCGGCTCATCGACCAACTCCACGATCCATGGCTCACCGGTCGCCTCGCGCAAGGCTTTGGCGAGTTTGTGGGTAAGCTCGGGTTTCACCCCGGCATTGTCTTGGATTTTGATATGCCCTTGGTCAAAGCGGACCAAGCGTGCGTCAAAGATAAGCTCTTCTTTCGCCAGCAGGCTGCCCTGTTGGCCTAGGATATGGAGCGCCGCCTCGAAATCAGGCACCTGGTGCTGTTCGGTTGCCTGGTCTGCGGTTTGATCAGCGGCTGGGCTTGGCACTACGGGGGTGGTTTCCGGTGCGGGTTCCGGCGCTGGGTTTGCTGCTACCGCGGCGGCTGGCTTTGCGGCGGCCTGTTTTGCCGTTGCCGGTGCCATCGCCGCCACCGCGGCTGGGGCCGGGGATAGGGTAGGCATGGCGGTGGGTTGGCTGGCGAGGGCCGCCGTCGCACCAGCGGCCGATTGGCCGGTGCCAACACTAGGCATGCTGGGCTGTGTGGTGCCTGTCTGGGGAGTGCCCGTTTGGGGAATGCCGGATGGTGGCGCGCTTGGTTGTAGCGCACTCGTTTGGTTGGCGGGACGCGGCAGGTTTTGGTTGGCCGACGGGGCGGATGAGCCCGCAGAGGCGCTGCCACCAGCCCCGGGCGTGCCCGCAGCCCCAGCAGTAGCCGCGGCATTGGCACCTTGCTCGGTTTTCAGTTTTTTCACCAAATCACTGGGGTCTGGCAGGCCCGCGGCGTGGCACAGGCGTAAGATCACCATCTCGGCCGCCATATGAGGTTGCGGCGCTTGTTGCACCTCCCCCAGCCCGGCCATGAGAATTTGCCAAATCCGGGTAAGGGCTGGCATCCCCAAACGCTCAGCCAGCATAGTTGCGCGCGTCGCTTCGGCCTCGGGCACGTCTGCGCCTTTAGACGCGGTGGGCACCAGGGAGACGCGGGTAATAAAATGGGTCAGTTCCAGCATATCCTGGATAACCGTCAACGCCTCGGCCCCAGCATTGTGCAAGGTGCCATAGGTGGCCAAGGCCTCATCGGGTTTGGCGCTGATCACGGCGTCCATGAGGTCAAAGATCAACTGCCGGTCCGCGAGCCCCAGCATGCTGCGCACTTCGTCCACGCTGACATTCTTGCCATCGCCCAAGGCAATCGCTTGATCCAGCAGGCTTAAGCCATCGCGCACCGAGCCATCAGCAGCCCGGGCGACCAGGGCCAGGGCTTCATCCTCCACCGCGACTGTTTCAGCCTCGGCGATGGCTTTGAAATGATCGATCAACAGCTCAGCGGGCACCCGGCGCAAATCGAACCGCATGCAGCGGGATAAGACCGTCACGGGCACTTTGCGGATCTCGGTGGTGGCAAAGATAAAAATGACGCTGGGCGGTGGTTCTTCGAGGGTCTTGAGCAGCGCGTTAAACGCGCTTTTCGACAGCATGTGCACTTCATCGATAATGTAGACTTTGTACCGGGCCTCGGTGGGTGCATAGCGGGCGCTGTCGATCACCTCACGCATATCATCGACACCGGTATTGGAGGCGGCATCCATTTCAATTACATCCACATGCCGACCCTCGGCAATGGCTTGGCAAACCGGGCAATCATCGGTGGGCCCGACGGTCGCCTCACCCGATCCATCGGGGCCGATGTAATTGAGCGCCCGGGCGATCAGCCGTGCGGTGGTTGTTTTACCAACCCCACGGACACCGGTGAGCATATAACCATGGTGAATGCGACCAGACGCAATGGCGTTGCGCAGGGTCCGTACCAAAGCTTCCTGGCCAATCAGGGCATCAAAGCTTTGAGGGCGGTATTTTCGCGCCAGGACCCGGTAACCCGCTGGGTTACTCCCGCTTTGTTTATCGTCCGGCAAATCGAGACCGGGGAAACTTGCGTCCATGGGTGATAAGGCCGTTATCGTGACACGAAAACGCGCCAGAGGCGGCGCGTGAAGGTGGAAGGCTGAACAGGCGACCCGGAGCGAACTCGTTACGGCTGCTTCCTTCCGGACCTGACCGGGTTGGCGAGGGTTCCGCCCGCCGCCAGCCTTCCAAGGATCAATAGAAGCGACCAAGGCCGGAAAAACAAGGGGCAACACCGGAAAAAGTTGTGCAGCCCCGTGGTTATTTTTGCGACCAGGATATTTGCCGTGGGCGTAAGGCTTTGCTAAGCCCAAGCTTATGAACCCCGCTGACCCGCTTTTAGCCCCGAGCCGTGCCGCCAATTGGTACAGCCATCCGAACCTGGATCGGCTGGCCATGCACCGCCGTGACCCCGATTTTTACGCCAAGCGGCTTTATGCCGATAACACGCGGTTTGTCCCCGTCTGGCGCGGTAAGCATTTGGTGGCGCGGCAAGCGCCCGATGACCGGTCGGTGGCCAAGCCGGTCTATATATCGCCGCAGGTGGATTGGTGGCCTGAATACACGGCCACAGCGCCTATCCTGCTGGGTGAATCCCCCGATCCCGATGGGCCAGGCCCGCTTGAACCCTATACGTATTTTGCCATCGATTTGTCGCAAATCGCGGATCCCAAAGCATTCGAGCCGCTTGATCAGCTCGGTGTGTTCGTCGATCTGCGGCGGATCGGCCCTGCCTTGGGGGCGAGTGAAGCGGCTTTATTGGCCTATGCCAGGGGCATGATCACCTGGCACCAGCGCCATAAATTCTGTGGTGTCTGTGGCAGCCCCACAGCCCAGCGTGAGGCCGGGTTTATCCGGGCGTGCCTCAATCCCGATTGCACGGAACACGGGCCGACCATTCACCACCCGCGCACGGACCCCGCGGTGATTATGCTGGTCACCGATGGGGATCGCTGTCTGCTTGGCCGGGGCCATAATTTGCCACCGGGTATTTTCTCCACCCTGGCTGGCTTTGTCGAACCGGGCGAGAGCCTAGAAGACGCGGTGGCCCGTGAGGTGATGGAAGAGGCGGGGGTGCAGGTGCGCAATATCCGCTATCATTCCTCCCAACCCTGGCCCTTTCCCGGTTCTATTATGCTGGGTTTTTACGCCGATGCGGCCAGCACCACGATTACCATCGACCCCGATGAGATGGACCAGGTGAATTGGTATGACCGTGCGTGGCTGCGGGATAACCAGCATGAATTTGACCTGGACAACCCACCACCCTTTAGCCTGCCACGCGAAGACAGCATTGCCCGCCAGCTGATCAATGATTGGCTTGATCAGGGTGACAGCGCTTAAGGCTATTTCCGTTTTTCATAGCGGTAGGGATGGGCTTCGTACACGCCCATCACTTTCAGCTCAGCAGCAAAGAAACCTAGCTCTTCTAAGGCCAAGGCCACCGGCCGGTCCCAGGGATGCCCCTCAATATCGGCGTAGAATTGAGTGGCGTGAAAATCACCGCCCAGCATGTAGCTTTCCAGCTTGGTCATGTTGATGCCATTGGTGGCAAACCCACCCATGGCTTTATACAAAGCCGCTGGAATATTGCGCACACGGAACACGAAGCTGGTCACGGTATTGGGGGTGATGTCGGGTGAGGGGTTTGATTTTGGCTCATCGGCCTCATCAGCGGTCATGATCACAAACCGTGTGGTGTTGTGATCCGCATCCTCAATATCGCTTTCGAGTATCTCCAGGCCGTAAATCTCGGCCGCCAGGCTGGATGCGATCACCGCCCGGTCCCGTTGTTTACCCTCGGCCAGCAGGGCCGCCGAGCCCGCGGTATCGGCCTCAATCACCGCTTGGGCTTTCAGGGACGCAATCATCTTGCCGCATTGGCCGAGGGCATGCACATGGCTGTGTACGCTTTTGATGTCCCCATGGGTAACCCCTGGCATCACCAGTAACTGGTGGTTCACCCGGGCGAAATGCTCGCCGATAATGGTCAGGCCACTATCGGGCATCAGCCGGTGAATATCCGCAACCCGACCGGCGATTGAGTTCTCAATCGGGATCATGGCCAAGGTCGCCTGGCCGCTGGTGACCGCGTCAAACGTGTCCTCAAATGACTGACAAGGAAGGGTTGTCTTCTCCGGGAAGCGTTCCCGGCACGCCATGTCGGAATAGGCCCCGCGGGCCCCCTGGAAGGCAATGGTTTGATCAGCTGTGGCGGACATCGTCTTTTACCGTGATGTGGTCTGGGTTGTGATTGGTGCTGTGGTCTGTTGGCTGGCGTGAGACTTAATACTGGGTTAAGCCTCGGGTCAATTCAGCACAGACCAAAAGAGCGAATATCCCATGGCGATTACGGATTTTAATATCACGCAAACCGCGCTCACGAGCCTCTGCCGTGACCCATGGCAGGTGGCCTCACCCACTGGTCATCATATCCAGGGCTGGACCGATCGTTGCGATGGCGCGGCCCCACGCAACCAGGCCATTATCCAGGTGCACGGTCTGACCGGCTCCATGGATGAGCATCTGCATCAGGTGGCGGCGGGGTATTTTGCCGGGCATGGTTACGATGTGCTGCGGTTTAACCTGCAAAGCCAAGATTTCCCGCTGCGCCAGGCCACGATCAAGACCCATGGCGAGGATGTGCAGGCGGTCATCGCGGCCCAGGCCGCGCGTTATGACAAGCTGTTTGTGATTGGCCATAGTTATGGTGGCCCGACGGTCATGACGGCCCTGCCCCGGGAGGCAGCGGCTATTTGTCTCTGGGACCCGTCATTTGATCTGCCGATGATCTGGCAAAAGATGACGGTCATCGAACAGGAGGGCCTTGCCTGGCTCAATTTTGGTGGGGTTGAGGTGGCGGTTGGCCAGGCCATGGTGGCCGAGGGCCGCAGCCGTGATTACAGCGCGGAGAATTGCTTGGCCCTATCACGTGATCTGAACCGCCCGATCAAGGTAATCAGTGCCTCACAAGGCGATGAGTATGAGGTGTTCCAGAAGAGCGGTTTGTCATGGCACAGCGCGGGGCACCCGGCGAATTGCCGGGTGCTTATCCCGGGTTCTGATCATTGTTTCACCACGCCTGAGGCGCTCGCTTCACTTCTGGTCGAAACCCATGAATGGTTTGCGCAATATGGGTGAGTGATAGGCCAGATCATTCGCCATGATTTAACGATTGTTAGATAAATTCTAATATCCCCTTGATTGCCGCGCGGGGTTTTGCTTCATGTGCTGACAGCCGAGACATTGTTGACCATCGACAGTATGTCATGCCGTCGCTATGTTTTGAGCACAGTCGAGATAGCATTTTCAGTGCTTTAGCCGTGCTTATTAGAGAGACACGATGGATAGTAACGAGTTTAACAAGGTATTCGCCGCCGTTTTGACCGCTGGTTTGGTCGCCATGATGGCGAGTTTTATCTCGCGCAAAATCGTGCATCCAGAAAAGCCCACGGAAACCGCGCTGGCCATTGATGGCGTTGAGGCTGCTGTGATTGACGCAGGCCCCACCGGTCCTGAACCAATCCTAGCCATGCTCTCAACCGCCGATGTTAGCGCGGGTGAAGCCCTAAGCCGTGCCTGTGTCGCGTGCCATAGCTTCAACCAAGGTGGGCCGAATAAGGTGGGGCCAAATCTCTATGACATCGTCGATGCCAGCGTGGCGCATCTGGATAATTACTCATACTCAACCGCCATGGCGGAATGGGGTGGCAATTGGACCTATGAGAGCCTGAATAAGTTTTTCTACAAGCCGCGTGAGTACATGCCGGGTACGAAAATGAATTATGCCGGGCTCCGCGACGCCGAAGATCGGGCCAATTTGATCGCCTATCTGCGCACCCTGGCAGCCAGCCCCGCCGCACTGCCCGATGAAGCGCGTATTGCCGCCGACAAGGTTGATTTAGGCTTCACCGAAGTGGCGGAAGAGGCGGAAGAAGCCGCAGGCGATGCCATGGATGAGGCGACAGACGCCGCCAGTAATGCCGCGCGCGACGCAATGGAAGCGGTGGAGGATGCCGCCGAGACCGCTGATCAGGCGATCCAAGAGGGCGTGACCGAGGCTGGCCAAACTGTTGGTCTGGAAGGCGAAGAGGACGAGGTGCTTAACCCAGCGATACGTGATCCTGCGGGCAGTGATCCTGATGCGATCCCAAGCCGCGCTAACCAATAGTCTTTCGCCCATTTGCCTAAACCATCACGTCGTTTCAACCACCAAAACTAACTTAGTGTTTTATGGCTGACCTTGAGATTTGTCCGGCCCATGTGGTGGCTTTGGCTGAAGCCATGGCCGAAAAGGCACGCGAGGTAGTGCAACCCTATTGGCGCACCGGCACGGCTGTGGATCATAAGGCTGATAACAGCCCGGTCACCAAGGCTGACAAGGCCATCGAGACCGCGTTGCGTGAGATGATCCGAGCGGAACGCCCCCAAGATGGCATCTGGGGTGAGGAACATGGGGCCGAAAATCTTGAGGCCGAATGGGTGTGGGTCATCGACCCGATCGATGGGACTCGCGCGTTTATTTCTGGCCTGCCCACCTTTGCCACCTTGATAGCGGTGCTTTACCAGGGCACGCCCGTGTTGGGCTTGATCGACCAGCCGATTACCGGTGATCGCTGGTTAGGGGCCGCCGGTCGCACAGCCTTATTTAATGGGCAAAAGGCCGTGACACGCCGGTGCCGCAGCCTCGATAGCTGCCATCTCAAGGCCACCTCCCATGAAATGTTCCAAGGCGCCGATGCCGCGCGGTTTTTCCGCCTAACCCAGGCCGTCAAGCTTACCTCCTATGGTGGTGATGCCTTGAATTATGGGCTGTTAGCCGCTGGTTTCCTCGATTTGGTCGTGGAGGCGGATATGCACCCCCATGACTTCCTGGCCTTGGTGCCGGTGGTGGAAGGGGCCGGTGGCTTGATCACCGATTGGGATGGCAAGCCCCTGAGCCTAAAAAGTGACGGCCGGGTTTTGGCTGCCTGTGACCGCACGGCCCATGAGGCTGCCTTGGCCATCCTGTCTAGCTGACCGGTTACTTACGCTTAATCGGCTCACCCACATAAAGTTCATGCTGGGATGGCGTCTATACCTTGCCCCAGCCCCGCCGCATTCTTTATGTCTCATAGGGGGCGATGAATTGGCGTTGGGCGTCAAATCCTTACCCGTGCTGTGCTAACCATAAATTTGGCGATTTTTTCGATGATGACACGCATTGCTAGCTTTGCTTTAGCCGCTGCTTTGATAAGCGCTTTTGTAATCAGCCCCGGGCGGGTGGCAAAGGCTGAGACCTACCGAAGCTATGCGGTGGCCAAAACCGGAGCGCCAGCCTATGGGCCTGATTACACCCATTTTGATTACGTGAATCCTGATGCACCGAAGGGCGGTACCGTGAAGATCGGAGCCGTGGGTGCTTTTGACAGCCTTAACCCTTTTATCATCAAGGGCGAGCCAGCTGGGATCAGCGGGTTGTTAAACACCGGCTATCTGTACATGGCGCTCATGGAATCCGGTGATGATGAGGTGTTCACCCAATATGGTGGGTTGGCTGAAACCATTGAGTTTCCCGATGACCGTGCCTGGGTGGCGTTTGAGCTGCAGCCCGAGGCGGTTTGGCATGATGGCAAACCAATCACGGCCGAGGATGTGAAATGGACCTTTGATACCCTGCGCGAGGTAGGGCACCCGATTTACGCCAGTTACTACGCCGATGTGGACAATGTGGTCGCCGAGACCGAGCGGCGTGTGAAATTTAATTTCAAACGGACCGGCAACAGTGAATTGCCCCTGATCATGGCTCAACTGCCGATCCTGCCGAAACACTACTGGACCGCTGAGGGTCGCAACCTGGCTGAGACCACGTTAGAGCCGCCTTTGGGCAGCGGGCCATACAGCATTGTGGCCGTCGACAGCCCGCGTTCTTTAGCCCTTGAGCGGGTAAAAGATTGGTGGGCGGCGGATCTGCCGGCCTTCAAAGGGCAGTATAATTTTGATCGGCTTGAGATCGATTATTACCGCGACGCCAATGTGCTGCTTGAAGCCTTTAAAGGGGGGGGGCTGGATTTCCGGATCGAAAACACCGCGCGCAATTGGGCGCAAGCCTATGATATCCCAGCGGTCGAACGCGGCGATATCATCAAAGAGCAGATCGAACATGACCTGCCCCAAGGCATGCAAGCCTTTACCTTCAATTTGCGCCGGTCAGTGTTCCAGGATGAGAAAGTCCGGCGGGCGCTGATTGAGCTGTTTGACTTTGAATGGATGAACCGCACGATTTTCTTCGATAGCTACACCCGTACCGATAGCTATTTTGAGAATTCGGAGCTGGCCTCAAGCGGTCTGCCCACGGGTGAAGAGCTTGAGATCTTAACCGAGCTGCGCAAACAGTTTCCCAGCGCCATACCGCTGAAAGCATTAAACACAGAATACACCCTGCCGGTCAGTGATGGCAGCGGCCAAGACCGTCGACGGTTACGCCAAGCCCTGATTTTGTTGCGTGAAGCCGGGTACCGTCTAGAGAACGGCAAGCTGGTCAATCAAATGAACGGCCAGCCTTTTGTCTTTGAGATGCTGATCAACTCACCATCCTTCGAACGCATCGTCCTGGCCTACAAACAAAGTCTGGAGCGGGTTGGGATTGAGATGACCGTGCGGGTGGTGGATACCGCCACCTATCAGCGGCTGCTTGATAATTTCAACTTCGACATGATCTCCACCGTGTTCGGTCAATCCCTGTCACCCGGTAACGAACAATTGGAGTTTTGGGGGACCCAAGCGGCCGTGACGCCGGGGAGCCGGAACCTCACCGGCATTCAAAATCCGGCCGTGGACGCCTTGATCGATATGATCGTCACCGCCCCGGACCGGGATGCGTTGATTACCCGTACCCGGGCCTTAGACCGGGTGCTTTTGCAGAATAATTACAATATTCCGGCCTGGCATTTGGCGGCGTTCCGGATTGCCTATTGGAACCGGTTCAGCCACCCCAAACAGCCGCGATATGGCGCTCCCGGGCTCGTGACACGGTGGTGGCTTGACGAAGAAAAGGCCGCCACCATCCAAACGAATTTGCAGCGCTAAGGCCCTCGCCACCGATGCTTGATTACATCATCCGCCGCCTTGCTCTGATCCCCGTCACCTTGCTGGGCATTATGTTGGTCACCTTTGTGCTGACCCAATTTCTGCCGGGTGGGCCGATTGAGCAATTGGCCGCCCGGCTTGATGGTACGGAGATCGGCGCCACGGCCCGCGTATCGGGCGAGGCGAATAGTGATTTTGGCACCGGTGGTGGCCAGGCCGGCGAAGGGGGGCAAACCTATCGCGGGGCGCGGGGCCTACCGCCCGAGTTGATCGCCGAGCTGGAAGCTCAGTACGGCTTTGATAAGCCACCGTTTGAGCGGTTTTTGCACATGATGGGCCGCTATATCCAACTGGATTTTGGGGAGAGCTTCTTCCGTGATCGGACGGTCGTGGATTTGGTGATTGAGAAGCTACCGGTATCGATATCCTTAGGCCTTTGGGCGACGTTGATCACCTATCTGGTCTGTATCCCCCTGGGCATCGCTAAGGCCGTACGCGACGGCAGCCGGTTTGATATCTGGACCAGTGCCGTGATCATTGTCGGCTATGCCATCCCCAGCTTTCTGTTCGCCATCCTGCTCATCGTCGTCTTTGCCGGGGGGCAGTATTTTGATTGGTTCCCGCTTCGAGGCCTGACCTCGTCGAATTGGGAAGAACTTAGCCTCTGGGGCAAGGTGGTGGACTATGCCTGGCATATGACCCTGCCGCTCTTGGCCCTGGTGATTGGCGGGTTTGCCAGCCTGACCATGCTGACCAAAAACTCATTTCTGGATGAGATCGGTAAGCAATATGTGACCACTGCCAAGGCCAAGGGGCTGGCGCAGAAAACCGTGCTTTACGGCCATGTGTTCCGCAACGCCATGTTGATTGTGATCGCTGGTTTCCCGGGCGCCTTTATTGGCATCCTGTTCACCGGTGCCTTGTTGATCGAGATTATCTTCTCCCTCGACGGGCTGGGTCTCTTGGGCTTTGAGGCCTTGGTGAACCGGGACTATCCGATTGTGTTTGCGACCCTGTTCTTCTTCTCGCTTCTCGGCCTGGTGGTCCAGTTGATCAGTGATCTGGTCTACACTCTGGTTGATCCGCGCATCGATTTCGAGGGGCGATAAGATGGCGTTTTCGGATTTGATCTTCACCAGCCCCATCGCTAGGCGACGGTGGCATAATTTCAAGGCCAATAAGCGTGGTTATTGGTCCGCGATCCTGTTCGCCATTCTGTTCTTCCTGACCCTGGGCGCGGAGTTTATCGCCAATGATAAACCGCTCTTGGTGCAGTTCGATGGCGGGCTTTATACGCCGGTCTTCGCCACCTATACCGAGCAAGATTTTGGCGGTGAGTTTGAGATCGCGGCCGACTATCGCGACCCCTATATCGCCGATCTGATCAACGACAATGGCTGGATGTTGTGGCCGCCGATCCGGTTCTCATACGACACGATCAATTACAACGTGGATGGCCCCGTGCCCGCGGGACCTTCGGCCGAAAACTGGCTGGGGACCGATGATCAGGGCCGGGACGTGATGGCGCGGGTGATCTATGGCTTCCGGATCTCCGTGCTGTTTGGCCTGGCGCTGACCATTATCGGCTCGATTGTCGGCATTCTGCTAGGCGCCTGTATGGGCTTTTTTGGTGGACTGGTGGATTTGCTTGGCCAGCGGGTGGTGGAGATTTGGCGCTCCCTGCCAGGGCTGTATGTGCTGATCATCATCACCAGTTTCCTGGCCCCCAGCTTTTTGACCTTGCTGATCGCCATGGCCTTGTTCGCCTGGCTGTCGCTGATCGATGTGGTCCGGGCCGAATTCCTACGCGCCCGCAACTTCGACCATGTGAAGGCGGCGCGTGCCTTGGGCGTCTCGGACGGCGTTATCATGATCCGCCACGTGCTGCCCAACGCCATGATCGCCACGATTACCTTTATGCCCTTTATCCTGTCGGGTGCGATCACGTCTTTAACTAGCCTCGACTTTTTGGGCTTTGGCCTGCCGCCCGGCTCACCATCTCTGGGCGAACTCGTGGCGCAAGGGAAGAACAACCTCCAAGCCCCGTGGCTTGGTTTTTCCGCCTTCTTCTCGCTCGCCAGCATCTTAATCCTGCTGACCTTTGTGGGAGAAGCTGTGCGCGATGCGTTTGACCCGCGGAAGGCCGCCCCACCGCCGCCTAAAGTGGTCGGGCCTGAGGCCAAAAAGCTCGCTGAACAAAAAGCCGCCAAGGCTACGTCCGCCTCGGAGGTGGCCGCCCAATGAGTGACGTGATGACTGACCCCAAAACCGATAGCGCCGCCGCCGAGCCACTGCTTTCAATCCGTGACCTGGCGGTCAGCTTTGGTAGCACCGAGGCGGTGCGCGATGTGGATTTCGACATCCATCCGGGCGAGACTTTGGCCCTGGTTGGGGAGAGTGGCTCGGGCAAATCAGTCACCGCGCTCTCGATCCTCCAGCTCTTGCCCTACCCGATTGCCAGCCACCCGCGCGGCTCGATCACGTATCGCGGGCGACAGATCATTGGGGCTAAGGAGCCGACATTGCGCGATATCCGCGGCAATCAGATCTCGATGATCTTTCAAGAGCCGATGACCTCGCTCAACCCACTGCACACCATCGAGAAGCAGATCGCTGAGGCGCTGTTCATCCATAAGGGTATGGACCGCGTGCAAGCCCGGGCGCGGGTGATTGAATTGCTCGAATTGGTGGGCTTACCCAACCTGACCAAGCGGCTAGGCGCGTTCCCCCACGAGCTTTCGGGCGGGCAACGACAGCGGGTGATGATCGCCATGGCGCTGGCCAATGAGCCGGACCTGTTGATCGCCGATGAACCAACCACGGCTCTCGATGTGACGGTCCAGGCCCAGGTCTTGAACTTACTCAAGGACCTGCAGGCGCGCCTCGGCATGGCCATGCTGCTGATCACCCATGATCTGGGCGTGGTGCGCAAGGTAGCGGACCGGGTGTGCGTTATGAACCAGGGCGAGATCGTCGAGGCCGGCGCTGTCCCTGAGACCTTCGATAACCCGCAGCACGCCTATACCAAGCGCTTGATCGATGCCGAACCCAGCGGCCAGGCCCTGGCCTTTGACGGTGACGCGGCCCCGATCATGCAGGCTGATAACCTGAAGGTGTATTTCCCGATCCGTAAGGGTGTCATCAAGCGCACGGTGGGTCATGTGAAGGCCGTAGATGGGATCCCTGTCTCAGTCCGTCCCGGCGAAACCGTGGGCGTGGTGGGTGAGAGTGGCTCGGGCAAAACCACCCTGGGCCAAGGCCTGTTGCGCCTGGTCAATAGCGACGGCCCGATCCAGTTCCAAGGTCAGGACATCCAAGGCCTAAGTCGTGGTGATATCCGCCCCTTGCGCCGGGAAATGCAGGTGGTGTTCCAAGACCCCTATGGCAGCCTGTCGCCCCGCATGACCGTGGGCGGCATCATCGCTGAGGGTGTGCGCTTGCACAAACTCGCTGGCAGCCAGGTCGAAGAAGATCAGATGATCGCCGATGTGTTGGAAGAAGTGGGCCTAGACCCCGACACCCGCCACCGCTATCCCCACGAATTCTCAGGCGGTCAGCGCCAGCGCATCTCCATTGCCAGGGCCATGATCTTGAAGCCGAAATTCGTCGTGCTGGATGAGCCCACCTCGGCCCTAGACATGTCGGTGCAAGCCCAGATCGTCGACTTGCTCCGGGACCTACAAGCCAAACACGACCTCGCCTATCTGTTCATCAGCCATGACCTAAAAGTTGTCCGTGCCTTGTCAAACTCGGTGATCGTCATGAAGGACGGCAAAGTGGTCGAACAAGGCCCCGTCGACCAAATTTTCGAAGCCCCCCAGACCGATTACACCAAGGCCCTGATCAAAGCCGCCTTCGACATCGAAGCGGTGCATGAAGAGGCGGTGAGTGGCTAGTTTTTACCATTAGCCCTCCTCTCCCTTGATGGGAGAGGACCGAGGTGAGGGTGGGGCAGTTAACACTGTATCATTCAAAGAGTGCCTCGTGGCTCCCCCCTCACCCTAACCCTCTCCCACCAGGGGAGAGGGGATGATTTCT
>JBCCBF010000350.1:0-2796 GCA_039814445.1 Pseudomonadota bacterium | reverse complement strand
GGCTGAGCTTGCCTATGACATTGACGATCTAAACTGGGTCGACGACACGGGGCGCACGGTGCTGCATATCGCGGTCATGCATCGCCGTGACAAAGTTTTGGCGCCGTTATTGTCTGCTGGGGCGGATGTGAACATCGTCAACGAATTCGGCATGACCCCGCTGGGGCTAGCCCTTCATGATGGGGCTGAAACCATCAGCCGCTTGCTGCAAAACGCCCAGGTGGAACAGGCTACACAACCCCAGCATAGCAACGAGGATCAGGATCAACCGGCACCCGGCCAAATCCTATCCATGGACGTCCATATCAACCCAGGCATTCGTTATGCCAATCTCCGGCAAACGCCAGAAACAGATGGGCGGGTTGTGGCCACGGCCGTACCCGGCACGATTATGCATGTGGTCGGCGTATCAGAAGCTTGGGTTGAGGTGGAATTAGATCCAGGCGTGCGTGGCTGGGCGCATCGGGATTGGCTGGACCTACCCTTTGACATGCCTGCCGCATCCCTGGAGCCAAACGCCGATAAACTGCCTGATCAAGAACCCAGCAACGATCATGCACCGCCAACCAGCCAAACATCTGAGAGCTGAGCGCCTCTCTAAGCGCTAGGGGCCTCACTAGGCTTAGGCCCATCTCTATCGCTGCCATCATCCGTCTTATCCTGACCAGTCCCGGGGGTGTTTTTCGTCCCCCGCACGGCGTCCACAATTTGCCGGATCACCACGTAGAATATCGGGGTGAAGACCAAGCCAAATAATGTCACACCAATCATGCCGGCAAACACAGCCGTGCCCAGGGCTTGCCGCATCTCAGCGCCAGCACCGGTGGCGAGAACCAACGGAATAACCCCGAGAATAAAGGCAAAGGACGTCATCACAATCGGGCGCAACCGCAGGCGGCAGGCCTCAACCGCGGCCTCCACAATCGTCCGACCATTTTCCTCTTCTTGCTTGGCAAATTCCACAATCAGGATGGCGTTCTTACATGCCAGGGCAATCAAGACGATAAAGCCAATTTGGGTAAGGATATTATTGTCCATGCCCCGCAGCTGGATACCGGCTAGGGCGGCCAATAGGCACATGGGAACAATCAGTACAATCGCCAAGGGCAAGGACCAGCTCTCATATTGTGCCGCCAAGAGTAGAAAGGCAAAGAGCACACTAAAGGCGAAGATAATCAACGGGTTTATGGCCACATTGGTCTCTTGGAACGCAAGATCGGTCCACGCAAAATCAATGCCCGGTGGCAAAATCTCACCGGCCAGCTGTGCCATCCGTGCGATCGCGTCACCCGAACTCACACCCAGGGCGGCGCTGCCCTGTAATTCTGCGGCCTGATAGATATTGAACCGCGGCACACGGTCTGGCCCGCTTTCATAGCGAAACTCCACCAAGGAGCCCAAGGGAACCATAGCACCACTTTTACTGCGGGTTTCAAGCCGCTGAATATCTTCCTCAGTCAGCCGGAATTGTGAATCAGCCTGGGCGCGCACCTGGAATGTTCGGCCAAACAAATTGAAATCGTTCACATAGACCGAACCCAAATAGACTTCGAGCGCATCGAAAACGTTGGATACCGGCACATCAAGCTTTTCAGCCCGCACCCGGTCCACATCCACAAAGAGCTGTGGGGAATTGGCTTGAAAAGGTGAGAAAACGCCAGTCACCGTTGGGTCCTGACGCGCTGCATCCATCAAATCATTGGTAGCATTGGTCAACACATCCAAACCGCGACCGCGCCGGTCCTGGACCAGCATCTTCCACCCACCGGCATTGCCGATGCCGCGCACCGGTGGCGGCGGGATGACGAACACATTGGCATCTTGCACCACTTGTACCGCGCCATTCAGCTCACCCAACAGGCGGTTAGCGGATAATCCATTGGCCAGACGCTCTTCATAAGGCGCCATGACGACAAATACCGCAGCGGCGTTGGACGCATTGGTGAAGGTGGCCCCATTGAAACCAGCAAAGGTGGCGGATTCAATAATCCCTTCATTTTCTAGCAAGAGCTGCTCAACCCGGCGGGTGACCTCATCGGTTCGTGCCAAAGACGCCCCCGGCGGCAATTGCACAACGGCAATCAAATAGCCTTGATCCTGTTGCGGGATAAAACCGGTGGGTACCCGTTGAAAATTCCACGCCGTGAGTGCGATCAGCGAGGCATACACCACAAGCATCACCACGCGCCCAGCGACCACCTTGCCCACAAGCCAGGCATAGCCATCACTCAACCGATCGAATACCTGGTCAAATTTGCGCGCTGCCTTTTGCAAAATATTGAGCTTCTTGGCCGCTTCATCATCGCAATGATGTTCTTTAGGCCGCAGCAATAAGGCGCAAAGGGCGGGGCTAAGGGTCAGGGAGTTGATCGAAGAAATCACCGTCGCCGTGGCGATGGTAAGGCCAAATTGAGCGAAAAACTGGCCAGATATCCCCGGCAAGAAGGTGGAGGGCACAAACACCGCCACCAAGACCAGGGTGGTGGCGATCAAGGCTGTCGCAACCTCATCCATGGTGATGTGAGTCGCCTCGCGCGGGTCTTTCCCATCGCTGATATTGCGTTCCACATTCTCGACCACCACGATTGCATCATCGACCACAATGCCAACCGCCAAAACCAACCCAAACAAGGTCAAGTTGTTGATCGAATAGCCAAAGGCTTGCATCACCGCGAAGGTGCCGACATGGTCATCACGCTCAAAGAGGCGCTCCTCGGCTTTACCAAGTCCGTCGACCATTTGGACGGGCGCAAGGTCACGGTGTCGCAGTCCAAGATCACCAAGCCCATGGAGGTC
>JBCCBF010000074.1:0-9918 GCA_039814445.1 Pseudomonadota bacterium | reverse complement strand
CTAACCCTAAGACTTTTGAACGCACGTACCATAAACGTTTCCATCCCCGTTAGGGGAAATAGGGCTGAAACATATCCGGACCCGTTCAGCCCGACCTAAGTCCCGTAAATATCTGTTTCCATCCCCGTTAGGGGAAATAGGGCTGAAACGTCCACCTATGAATCCCATCGCTACCTATATGCTGAAACGGCACATGAAGATAGAATGATGGCTTGGGTTTCGGCCCAAACCAGTTGTTAAGGGGAAGTTAAGAACATGATGCCGTCGATCCGATTGCTACCGGTGATGATTGTGGTGGCGTTCATGGTGCTCTCAGTGCGGGTGGTCGATGTGGTCACCGGCGAGAGTATGGCCCGTGATCCGTTTGATTTTGATGCTGTGGTGACCTTGTCCCAAGCCCGCGCCGATGATGGTGAGGGGGAGGAGCTGGCGGCACCCGCCGATGAGATGGACGAAGTGGCACAAGTGGCGGCGGTGGATGCTGATGCCGGCATGACCGATGAGAACGGCGCTGAGGCCGCCGAGGAAGATATCTGGTTCGATCCCGAGAACCGTGAGCTAACCCGCTCAGAATTACGGTTGCTCCAGGAATTGTCAGAACGCCGCCAAGATCTGATGGATCGGGAGCGTCAATTGGATCAACGGGAAGCGTTGTTGGACGCCGCCGAGGCTAGGTTTGAAGAGAAATTCACCGAATTGGCCGCCCTGCGCGACCAATTACAGGGCTTGCTAAAAGCCCATGATGAGGATCAAGAAGCCAAGCTGGCGAGCTTGGTACGTATTTATGAGAGCATGAAGCCCAAAGATGCCGCGCGGATTTTCGACAATCTCGATATGGATGTCCTGCTCGATGTGGTGGTGCGCATGAAGGAGTCGCGTTCAGCGGCGGTACTCGCTGAAATGCAGCCTGATCGGGCGAAAGAAGTGACCCTGCAATTGGTGGATCAGCGCAGCTTGCCCCAGCCAGTGGTGTTGGAATGACACCACGGCTGCGATAAATCCTGTTGCAAAATGCATATTTGCGAGAATTTTACTCGACTTTAAAGCGTGTACGATTACCCTCGTAAGGTGTTAACACGATTTAATTGACCAACGATCTTCACGCTTATTCCAAAACACCCCAAAACATAATCACGACTTGAGCCATAATATGAAGCGGCTCACGCCTATGTTTTGGTGCGAATATGAGTGAACATCGTGGACGCCCGTGATGGAGTTATGAATGGCCGTTGACTTGAACATGCCAATCTTGGTGGTCGACGATTACAAAACGATGCTGCGTATTATCGGTAATCTGCTGAAACAAATTGGATTCAGCCAGATCGATGAGGCCACCGATGGTGCCACAGCGCTCGCAAAGCTGCGAGACAAGGACTACGGCCTGATCATCTCGGACTGGAACATGGAGCCCATGACCGGCTTGCAGCTTCTTAAAGAAGTGCGGGCGGATAACCGGCTCTCGAAAACGCCGTTTATTATGATCACGGCGGAAAGTAAGACCGAGAACGTTGTGGCGGCGAAAGCGGCAGGCGTGACCAATTATATTGTGAAGCCGTTCAACGCTGAGACGCTGAAGCAAAAGATCAGCGCCGTATTTGGCGGGTTCTAATTGCTGGCCGCGGTGCTTAAGACCGGACCATTTTTAGGCAGGGCTTTGGCCTTGCAGTCCGTGCGTGTGGATAACCACCACATCTGTTATGATGCAGAGAAGTTGGGATCGCGTCGGGCCTTGCCGGAGGTAGAGTAGCAAGGATGACCAGTAAAGACGGTCAACAACCAGAAAGTTCGTCAGGCGGCACCAGCCAGCCCCAAGACGCACGGCCATTGCCGGAGAAAATTCTGGCCGCACACCGTGAATCTGGCCGCCAATTAACCCGCGATGACGTGGCTACGATTGTGTCTAGCGTCATTGGGTCCATGGATGGTGACCTGCGCGCCACCAATGTTAAGCTTTATTCTGAACTCGATGCGATCGCCCAGTACATCAAAGCGGCGAAGCTTGAGATTGCATCGATCCAACCGGTGGACGGGCAGATGGCCGATATTGCCAACGCCTCCGATGAGTTGGACGCGGTGGTGAAAGCCACTGAGGACGCCACCAGCTCGATCCTTGATGCTTGTGAAGAGATCCAGAGCAACATCCCTAAATTGCCCGAAGGCGAAGCCCGCGACGGGGTAGAGATCGGGGTGACCAAGGTTTTTGAGAGCTGTAATTTCCAGGACATCACGGGCCAGCGTATCGACAAAGTTGTGCGCACCCTAAAGCATCTGGAGAACCGCATTGATGAGCTGCTGGACGTGTTCGGTAACGCGCCCATGCCCACCACGCCATCACAAGCGGAAACCCAAGAAGTGTCGCTTGAAGATGATGAGCGCTTAAAGCTGCTGAATGGTCCGGCCTTGCCTGGCTCAGCCATCGATCAAGATCAGATCGACGCCCTGTTGGCGGATCTGGATAATTAACAAAAGTGAGGAGCGGCAGGCTTTGCCATGACCGTCACCACGCAAGATTTTGACGACGAACCCTCCGGCAAAGGCGGCAGCGCCTCCGGGGTGCTTGCCTTGTCGTTATTCTTGTTATTGCTCGCTTTTTTTATTCTGTTAGTGGCGATCTCTAAATTTGAAACCGAGAAGATCGATCAAGTACTGTTCAGCCTTGATGAAGCCTTTGAGGTGCCCGAAGAATTGCTCTTGGCCGATCAAGCGGTGACATCCCGCGAGGGCCGGTTAAACCCCCAGCAAGAATTTTTTGAAGTGGTGGACAAAGTATTCCGCGATGAATTGCAATTCACCAAAGTGCGGGTGGTGACCGAGGGCGATAACATGATCGTGGCGGTGCCTGTGGACGGGTTGTTTGATCCTGAAAGCAGCGAGATCCGTGTGGAAGCGGCCGGCTTAATGGGCCGGGTTGCCCAGACCTTGACCCGCGAGATCGATGCGGGCCGTTATGATCTCGATATGATTGTGCCGCTTGGTCGCTCCGCCTCGGCCCGGGAATTGGCCGTCCGTCGTGCTGGGCGTTTTGCCCGGGCGTTAGCCGCCCATGGCGCCCCATCGAGCGCCATATCCATCGGCGCGCGTCAGCGTTTGCGCAATGAAGTGCATTTCTTCTTCTCAGTAGTCCCTGAGGGCAGTGATGGGTTTAACCCCTTTGCCGCGGATGGGGAGGAGGCCGCCAATGCGCAGTGACAGCACCCCAAAAGTTGAGCAATTAAGCAGCGCCCAACAGGGCGGCTCCCCGGCCTGGATGGTGACCTTTACGGATCTGGTGTGCTTAATGCTGACATTCTTTGTCATGCTGTTTGCCATGTCGGTTCCCGATGAAGACACCTGGAAACAGATTATCTCCGCCCTGACCCAAAGTGATCAGCCGGTGATCGATGTGCCCGATCAACCCACGCGCCCGGATGCTGAACGCAACATCACCGTCATTGATATCCCAGAGGCGGCCAGCCTGGATTATCTGAGCAACCTGTTGCAAGAGAAGTTGGATGAGGCGGAAAACGCGCCCAATGTGCTGATCAATCGCACAGCAGAGGGGCTGATTATCTCCTTGCCAGGCGATGCGTCTTTTGAGGCGTCGAGTGCCGAATTGACTGATGCTGGGCGGGCCGCGGTACAACCGATTGCCCAGCTGCTGGGGGGAATCGAGAACCAAGTTCGTCTATTTGGTCACGCCGACCCGACTCCATTGCGCAATGGGACCTACCCATCCAACTGGGAATTATCATTGGCGCGGGCGATAACTGTGGGTCGTTTTTTGCGGTCCAGCGGGTACCGGGAAGACATGATTATTGCGGGTATGGGGGATAGTCGATACGGCGATTTGCCTGAAACCATACCAGAAACCCAGCGTTATCGCATGGCGCGGCGGGTTGATATCGTGATCAATCCTGAGGCAACACAGTAGACGCTCGTCATAGTGCCTGACATGCTGGTAGTGGTTAGGCCGTGGCCACAGGCTGCGTTATACCATGCCGACACATACTGTGTTGCGTATCCCCCGGGTTTAGGCGCCAGGAAAGATCCAGGAACGATAAGGTGACCACACCGCATAAAAAGCCCTTGAACATACTCGGCGGCCTCCATGGCCGGCGCGGGGGGCTGTGCGCTGTTCTTTTGGTCTTGGTCGTTCTGCTGGGCTATGGCGGGGCCACCTCCCTGGTCTTGGCGCAAGATAGCCCATCGGATACAAGGCCTATCGATTTGCTGCGGTCATCGGATAATCCCGAGCCGCTGACTGATTCCACCGCTATTGAACGGAATAATTTCCAGCCGGTTACCACGCCGGAACAGGCCGACGCCATCCGCCAACCACAAACAGCGCCACAAGCGTCCCCACAGGCTGATGCGACAGCACCAGCCGTGACATCAAACGCACCGGCGCCCAGCACGGGACCCGTGGCCTCGCCCCGGTCCAGTGACCGGGTTGATGTGGTGGTCAGGGCAGGGCGGCACCCGACTTTTGAGCGCCTGGTCTTTGATTGGACCCAGCCAGTTAACTACAGCCTTGAGCGCGTGGGCAACCAGCTGAACATCCGGTTTGACCAACCGGCCGATGCTGATTTGTCTTCGATTGCGTTTATGCGGCTGACCTTTAGCAACTCTGTGCGTGCCAGCAACACAGCCCAAGGCCTGGTGTTAAGCCTGCTGATCGATCCTGCCGCCACACTCCGCGACTTCCGCTTAGAGGAAAAGGTCGTGGTGGATGTGTTGGGCAACAGCCTGCGCAGCACCACACTGGCGGCTGCCCCGGCTGACGCCCTTGTGGAACCAGCAGCGGTTGCGCAAGCGCCCCAAGAGCCTGTTTCTGAACCGGTTCCTGACACTGCGAATGCGACGCCTTTAAACCTGGTGCCACCACCAGAATCAGTGACGGAGCCATCCCTGGCCGCGCCAGCCGATGCGGTGGTGGATGCTGTAGAGGACCGGGTGGAGAACCGGGTTGAGGATACTGTCGCTCAAGCCACCGATGCTGCTGCTACCGAAGCCGACCCCTTATTGGCCGACCCGGACCAGCCCTTAGTGGATGTGCCGCCAACGCCCGATCCGAACGATTTAACCGCGGTGACGGATACGATTGATCTGGTGGTCGTGCCCGCCGATGGTGACAGCATTGCCCCGGATGGTGTGGTGGAAAACGCCGTGGCTGGTGATGGGTTGGGCGCGCAAGTCACCAATATTCGTATTGATCCCAATGCCCCAGCCGCGATTGTTGTCTTCGCCCGCGCCAATTATCTTTGGGTGGCGTTGGGCATGCCCAATTTGCGGGTGGCACCCCTGATCCAAGGCCCTGCCGCCACCCAAGTGCGGCGCGCCGATGTCATTGATCTTGATGGTGGTACTGCCTACCGCTTCCCATTGCCGCCCGGCCTGCACCCCCGGGTTACCAGGGACGGACGGGTGTGGAATGTGGCCCTGTCAGCCACCGTGACCCCGGCTCCCACCGCGCGGATTGAAATTGAAGGAACTGATGTTTCGGCCGGCAAACGCCTGAGTATCGCCCTTGATGTGGCGGGCACCCAGCTTGATTTGATCGACCCCAGCATCGGTGACCGGCTGATCCTGATCCCAGCGATTGAGCCCGGGCGTGCCGTGCGCGAGGCCCGTCGTCTCCCGCAGCTATCATTCATCCCCGCCGTGCAGGGTATTGTTATCCGCCCCCTGACCTCCGACTTACGGGTCAACCCGGGCACCGAGACGGTTAAAGTCGAAGCGTCCGGTGGGCTGCTGTTATCGGCGGACCGGGAAAGCCTGATGCGCGCCGAGGCCCAATCACCCGGTACCATCGCCGGGTTGCGGTTGTTTGATTTAGAGCTGTGGCGCCGCGGTGACCGGGAGGTCTTCCACGACAATAAAGTGGCGCTGCAAAACCAAATCGCGCGCGAAGACCAAAGCACCCGCGCCACCGGCTATATGGATTTGGCCCGGCTGTATTTCTCCCACGGGTTTGGGGCGGAAGCGCAAGGCTTGATTGATCTGGCGATTGAAGCCAGTCCGGAACTGGGCGAACAGCCAGAGGTGCGCGGGTTACGCGGGGCGGCAACAGCGCTTGAGGGCGGGGGTATTGACGCCCTGGCCGATCTGGAAATCCAGGCCTTGGAAATCCAACCGGAAGCCGCCCTGTGGCGCGGTGTGGCACTATCGCGTCTGGGGCGTTGGGTGGAAGCAGGCCAGCAATTTGTGCAATCGGGCGATACGCTGTTGAGCTATCCCAATGAGCTTTACGCCGAAATCTCGGTGATCATGGCCGAGGCCTTGTTGGTGATCGATGAAGGCAACGCCGCCGAGGCCTTGTTGAATGAGCTGGACCGGCGTGGTCGGTTTACCCGAATTAACCGCCCGGCCTTGAATTACCTGCGTGGTGATCTTCTTCTGCGCCAAGGGCAGGGGGAAAATGGGCGCAACCTGTGGCGTCAAGTGGCCCAGAATAACCGCGATCAGCTATATCGTGTGAAGGCTGAATATGGCCTGATTGAAACTGGCTTGGCCGATGGCAGCTTAAGCCAAATGGACGCGGTGGAGCGGTTGGAGCGCCTGCGTTTTGCCTGGCGTGGTGATACCCTCGAACTCGCCATTTTGCGCCGTCTGGGTACCTTGTATCTGGATACCGGTGACTTCTTTGCTGGCTTTGAGTTGTTGCGGCGGGCGGCTGGGTATTTCCCGGGCAGTTCCCAAGCCCAGCAATTAACTGCTGATTTGGCCCAAGCGTTCCGACGGCTTTATGTGGATGGTGAAGCCGCCTCCTTATCGCCAATTGAAGCCTATGCGTTGTTTGATGAGTTTCGGGAGTTGAACCCGATTGGTGAGACCGGTGACCAGGTGATCAAAGGTTTGGCCGAACGGCTTATCGAAGTGGATTTGCTGACCGAAGCGGGCGAGTTATTACAACAACAGGTGGAATTCCGCGCCCAGGGGCGTGAGAAAGCCCGGCTTGGCGCCCGGCTGGCCGGGGTGCGTCTGCTTGATGATCTGCCGGAACTGGCCCTTGAAGCCCTACAGCTGAGCCAGGTGGATGAGGCCTTACCCGCAAGCTTGGTGGAAGAGCGTTTGCTGTTAGAATCCCGCGGGTTCCAAGAAATGGGCCAGCCAGACCAGGCTTTAATTGTAATCAGCGGCCTTGATGGCGATGCGGCCAATCAATTGCGGGCCGATATTGGCCAGCGTTACGGCCGTTGGGATGTGGCTGGCCGCGCTTTGGTTAACCTGTTAGAGCCGCCACCCCTGGATGCGGTTGCCCCGAGCCCGCGCCAAACCCAATTGATCATGAACGCCGCCATTGCCCTGTCCTTGGCCAATGATCAACCGGGGCTTAACCGATTGCGCGATATCTATGGTGATGCCATGGGCTTGACCCAGCTGGCCGATAGCTTTCGCTTGGTGACCCGTGAGCTGACCAGCGCGTTGATGGCGGATTTGGAAACCTTGCAAAATCAGATGCAAGAGGTGGATCTGTTCAGCGATTTCCTCGATAGCTATCGCCGGATCCAGGATGAAGCCGCAAGCACACCACTGCCGGCGAGCAATCCTGGCACCCCACAAGAAAACCCACAAACGGCCGCGGTGCCCGCGGGGCAAGACAGCTGATCATCCGCCGCCGATAACCGGCTGGTTGAAACTTTGAACGAGCGACCCTGCCACCAAATACCAGCCATCGACCAGCACAAAAAAGACGATCTTAAACGGTAACGACACCATGATCGGCGGCAGCATCATCATGCCCATGGACATGAGGATCGAGGCCACCGCCATGTCGATCACCAGAAACGGCAAGAACAACAAGAAGCCAATTTCGAACGCCCGGCGTAGTTCTGAGATCATGAAAGCCGGGATCACCACGTGCAGCGGTGTCGCCAACGGATCCTCGGGCACCACCTCAATCTGACCGATATCCAAAAACAGGCTGATATCCTGATCACGGGTATTGGCCAGCATGAATTCTTTCATGGGTGCCATGGTCAGCTCAAAGGCTTCGGCCTCGCTGACCTCCTCATTGATCAGCGGCACAATCCCTTGTTGATAGGCCCGTTCCAGGGTTGGCGCCATGATGAAAAAGGTGAGGAAGAGCGCCAGGCTCACCAGCACATTGTTTGGCGGCGTTTGCTGGGCGCCCATGGCGCTGCGTAAAAAGGACAGAACCACAATGATCCGGGTGAATGAGGTCATCATCACCAAAATCGACGGGGCCAGGGAGATGATGGTCAACAGGGCCACAATCTGGATGACCCGGGCGGTGGAGCTGCCGCCGCCTTCGCCCAGATCAAGGGATAGTTGTTGGGCCTCTGCCGCCCCGGCTAACAGGGTCAGGGATAGGCCGATGATGAGGGTGTAAAGCCCTGCCAGGAGCAATTGCTTGCCCGCGCGTTTGATTTCTGCCCGCTGATGATCGGCAAGGCTCGGTAACCAGCCCACGTATAAGGCTTGAAACCGTAACCAAAGGGAGCGGTTCGATGACCGATGGCGGGGATGGGGCATGGGTGATTTCATCATGGTTTTGGGTCGTGTTGTCATGAACGCGCGGCACCATCATCAAGGTCGGAAGGGCGAGAGCCGGGGATATAGCGCCCTTTGCCTGGTGGCTCACGATCTGTCTTTGCCGGGGTCATGGTCAGTTGATCATCGCCAGGTGATGGGCTGGTGACGGGCTTGGGACGATTGCTGCTGACAACCAGATCCCGTTCCGGGCCGATCATCACCAAATGCTCCACATCATCCTGCTCGATCAGCACCAATCGCCGCCGCGGGTCAATGGGCTGGACCTCAACGATCCGCAAGCGCTTATCGGCGCGTTTTAAACCTGTGCCGCCCATCATGCGGCTATTGCCAAACCGGCGCAGCAAGACGGCCAGCCCCATGATCATGGCGATGACAAAAATCAGGGCGGCGATATAACGAAGGTAATCAGCGTAATCGATCATGGCCACGATCAAGCATGATTGGGCGCGGTGAGCAAGCGTACCCGTGCGGGGATTGTGGGGAAACTGGGGTTAAGCCAGATTATCATCCGATTTTGATGGCCCAGCCCCTCGATTTTTATCGGTTCCACCAGACTGGTCAGGCGTTGTGTTACCGGCTGTGGGGTTCATCGGCGAGGCCAGGGGTTTTTCATCGAGGGCGGCATTGGCGGCGTCGGCCGCTTCAGCCTCGTCGGCGGCTTTATTGGCCGCGGCGGCGGCTTCCTTCATCTCAGTCATCTTACCGTTGGCCTTGTACACATAGGATAGAATTTCCGCCACGGCCTCCAACGCTTCGGTGGGAATCTCGGAATCCAGGTCTAGGCTCACCAGCAATTGGGCGAGGTCCCGGTCCTCGCGCACTTTGACGCCCGCTTCAAAGGCCAGGCGTACTATGTCTTCGGCCAATTGCCCGCGCCCGGTGGCGACAACCTTGGGCAGGTTCTCACCACCGATTTCATAGCTCAACGCCACCGCAGTGCGCTCCGTGCTGGGGGTGAGGGCGGTGCTGTCATCGGGCGCCTGGCTTGGGTCATCAAGGGCGTCAATGCGCTGTTGTAACGCCGCGGGCAGCTTGATCCGTGGGTCTTTTTGGTTGTTGGGCTGGCCTGGTGCCTGGGTATTGTCTTTGGCCCCAGTCTGGGTGCCGCCCGTCATCCTGCTTGCCGTCCCGCCCGTCGTGCCTTGGGGCTTTGGATTATGATCCTGGTTCTTTGCCATCTGCTTATCGTCTCACGCGCCATCGGGGCTTTATGCAGCCATCTGGCATTGCTTTTGCCTCTTGTGTGGCAAAGCCAATGGTGTGGCAGAGCCAGCAAATTTGATGCCGCTGTTACTCTATCAGGATTTGGCACGCCACGTGCATATCATTGGGCAGTAGGTAACACACGGGTCTTATGGACCATAGGTGATCAGATGGATTTATCAGCACTGACATTGTTCCGCGGGTTGAACGAGAAGATGG
>JBCCBF010000171.1:0-6017 GCA_039814445.1 Pseudomonadota bacterium | reverse complement strand
CAAAGGCAAAATTGACGTTAAGGGGAGGAATTCGCTGAAAAAATACTCGATACCCTATTTTTTCGAACTGTGGTTACCGCTTACTCCACATGGTTGATATGCCAATTAAAATCATGGCTATCAATTTCTCCGGCCCGGTCGAGCATGGGTTTGACCCGTTCATCGGCATAACGGCGCAGATGGGCGATCACATCGCGGTCGCTGCCATGTTCCCCAAAATCCTCGGCAAACCATACATAAAGTGAGGAGGTAAATAACCGGCCGTCACCCTCCAATGACCCACGGCGATTATCCATGGCCCGAATAGCCGCCCCCCGAGGGTGGTTGATGAACCGGGCGGCGGCCTGGTCGAGCAGCTGGTCAATATTATCAGCGCGAAACGCCGTGGGGGAGGGCTCGGGACAGCCTAAAGCCCCGCAGGTTAGGCCATAAATGGTGCGCTCATCCTGCCAAATAGGCCGCAGGATGTTGTGGGCGATGTTATCAAGGCTCAGGGCGCGATCTTCCACGCTAATCAGTTTGGCAGGCCACGGGCCACGGCGAATGGGCTCATCGGACAAGTCGATATCGAGCACGCTAGCGACCGGGTAATTGTCCAGGATGATGGACACCACCAAGGCATTGTGCAGGTTCAACCAATAGGCCCTCTGCTCGGGCCGGTTCAAACGGCTGACCTCAACCGCCTGCATCCGCGTGAGGTAATCGCGCAGCATTTGCCGATCCCGGGGCCGAACATGGTGATAATCAATGCGTGACAGGTTTTCCCGGCGGCCCTGGTGCTTACCGCGCACCTCATATTGATCATGGATCTCATAGGTCGCAAAGATGCGCCGGTTTTCCCGTGACCGTGCCAATTCCACTTCGAGCGTGTGATCAAACGGATCGGCCACTTCAAGGTACAAATCCAGGAATGTCTGCCAAGCATCATGTTCGATGGTGATGGTTGAGGCCGGGTCATGGGCCAACCAATGCTCATCTAACAGCTGCGATTTAGGCCCTGCCCACCCCGTGTTGATAAAGGCGACGAGGCTGAATGCCATCGAGAGGATGAGGGTGATGGCCGTCTGGCGCGGCGCGGTGCGATGGAAGGTCATGGCGTGCGTTCTGTTGGTTCCCGTAGATATTTGAGAATCCAACGTGGCTGATCGGCTTGTCCAGTCACCGGCCAGTGATCAGCTGCTAAGTGCCTTGGCTGTTGCACGGTTGCTTATCCCCGGGTTGGGCAGGATCAAGCGGAAGGCGGTACCCTCGCTATCGCTTTTGACCAGGCTGAGATCACCCCCATGGGCGCGGGCTATTTCCCGGGCGATGGTGAGGCCCAAACCCGTGCCCCCGCCCCGCACAGAGCCAGCAAATGGGACAAAAAGGTTCTCTTTGGCCCGGGGCGGTAAACCTGGTCCGTTATCGGCAATCTCCAGCGTGAAGGACCGCGGGTCTGCCCCCTCTACCGGCTTGATCGTGACGGTTAAGGCACCGGCTTCCAGGGCGTTGCGCGTCAAGTTGGCAATCACCCGATAAAGCTGCCCACGGTCGGCATTGAGGCGAATATCCTCACCGATTCGGTTATCGATATCCCATTCTTGCTCGTCGGGCGTATGGGCTAAAAGCTCTTCGCGCACCTCACCGATAAGGGCCTTTAGGTCAAACGGCTCGCGTTTGATCGACATGATGCCATCGCGGGAGAATTTAAGGGTCTCACTGCACAGCTCGATCGCGCGGTTGATCGAGGTTTCAAGCCGCGGCGCCACCTTGGCCACTTTCTCATCATCACTATCACTCAACCGCTCTGATAACAGGGCAGCGGTGGACAGGATATTGCGCAAATCATGGTTGATCTTGGCCACCGCCGTGCCCAAGAGCGCCAGGCGGGTTTTTTGGCGTAAGGCTTGGCGCACATTGTCTTGCAAGGCCGCCAGCTCGCGTTCCGCCGTGCCCATTTCATCGCGCCGTCCACTGATGGTGATGGTGCCTGCATCACTTTCCGGGGCCGCGCGGAACGCTTCCATCGAGGCCACCATGTCTTGTAAGGGCCGAACCAACAGGCCGCGCAGGGCAAAAAACACCATTATCGCGGCGACGCCAGAGATGAAGATCGAGAGCCAAAAAATACGGATCGCGTATTCAATCAAACGCTGGCGGAGCGGGGCTTCATCCAGCTGAACTTTTAAGGTGATGTCCGCGTCAAAACTGGGCGTGCCAATGACTTCAACTATCTGGTCCTCTTGCCGGACCATGGTGGCAAAGGCATCCACGATCAGGCCCAAGAAATTAGGGTTGCGGATATCATAGCTGACATCGGTTTGGGCTGAGACCAATTTGGCAAGCCGGGTGTCTGGCTCGCCTTCGCTCATCCGCATGATCACATGGGCGCCAGCGGTGGCAAGCAGCTCACTCTCCATCATCTCACTGACCATGTGGTCGGGGGATACATCAATGGCGAGCGTGGCGAGATAGGCTTGGTCCAAGCGCTCTTGGAAATAAACCAAGCGGTAACGACCCACCGAGGGGGCAAAGATCATGATCTCTGCCAACAGGACAAAGATGATGGTCAGCACCAACAGCTTGGCCGATAGGCTGCTTGCGAGTTTTGTGATGTTCATAACCATTCAGCGATGATGATCATGGCCCCCATGTTGCTTATCATTACCCTAAAATACCCTGGCTTTAACCGAAATTCTGTAAGAAACGCACGATCTTACGAGTACGGTTGCTAAACAGTTTCGGTGTGAAGTAGGCCCCCGCAGCACGCTTGTTGATCTCAGCCAGCGTCGGGTAGGGGGCGATCATCGAAGCAATCTTGCTGATTTTCATCTTCTCTTGTACCGCCAGGCACCAGATTTGCAGCAACTCACCGGCGTGTGGGCCGATGATCGAGGCACCGTGGACCCGGCCTTTCACTAAGATTACCTTCACCAAGCCATCGATCTTCCCTTCGGCCTGGGCTCGATCGTTTTCATGGAACGACCAGCGGGTGATCTCATACCCACCGGGTCCGAATTCCTCTTTTGCCATCTGCTCGGTCATGCCCACTTGGGCCAATTCTGGATCGGCATAGGTGACCCAGGGCAGGGCGCTATAGTCAACTTTCGCCGGGATTTTGAAGGCTAGGTTCTTGATAATAATACCGGCGTGATACCCAGCAATATGGGTGAATTGCGGGCCGCCGGCCACATCGCCCACGGCAAACACATGCCGGTTTGAACTGCGTAGACGTTGGTCCACCTTGATCCCGCGCTGGTCATAATTAACGCCTGCTGCGTCTAAATTCAGCTTTTCCAGATTGGGTTTTCGGCCGGCGGCCACCAATAGATCGGTGCCTTCCACGGGTACTTCCGTACCCTCATGGTCAAGAATGACGGCAATACCGTTACCCTGCGCCTCAACCCGGAGGATTGAGATATTTTCCCGCACATCGATCTCTTCGCGCTGGAGCGACTGGCGCAGGATATCGACCAATTCCTGGTCATCCCGCGGCATCATGCTACCGATATCGAGCACGGTAACTTGGCTGCCTAGCCGTCGATGGGCTTGGGCCATCTCAATGCCAATGGGACCCGCGCCGATGATAATCAAATGCTCAGGGCGCTCCATCTGCTTGAACAAGGTCTCATTGGTTAAATAGGGCACCTCATCAAGACCCGGGATCGGTGGTACGGCCGCCCGCGACCCGGTAGCGACCACGATTTTTTTAGCTTCGATTTTATAGCTGTCAGTCTCAATCTTTTGCGTGTCGGTGAAACGGCCATATTCACTGATCACCCGGACCCCAAGCCCCTCAAACCGCTCGACACTGTCCATGGGCGCAATGGTGTCGATGACCTGTTGCACATGCCCTTTAACCGCGGGGAAATCCACGGGCGGCTCATGGCCATTAACCCCAAATTTTGCGGTGTGGCGCACCTCATGGGCGGCTTTTGCGGCACGCAGCAGGGCTTTTGATGGGACGCAGCCGGTGTTCAGGCAATCACCACCCATCTCACCGCCTTCCAGCAAGGTCACATCAAGCCCCAGCTGGGATGCCCCCGCCGCCACTGATAGGCCACCAGAACCGGCGCCAATCACAAGTAAATCTGTTTTCAAAGGGGTCGCCATGGTGCGGAACTTTCAAAAGAGGGCAAAAGAGCAAAAAGAATGGGTGAACGTGGCTATCGTTTAAAAAAGCTGAGGTCAGGATGACTTTTGTTTCTTCATCTGTTTGTACGCCACGGGTATCAACGACAACACCGCAAGGCCGAGGATGGGGATCAAGACCGATGGTGTGAAGATGATGGATAAATCAGGCACTTCACCCTTATCGAACACAGCCCCCAGCCCATTGCCCACCGAGACGAATACAAAGCTGCCGGGGATAATGCCAAAGAATGTACCTATGACATAAGTGCGCAGGGGCACGTTTAAAAACGCGGGCACCAAATTGACGAGCCAGAATGGAAAGATGGGCACCAGGCGCAGCACCAACAGATAGGACAGGGCGTTTTCTTGGAACCCATCCTCAAGCCGGGCCATCCATGGGCCCACCTTGCTTTTCAAGCTGTTGCCCAGGGCTGTTTTGGCCGCCAGGAATATGCCCACAGCCCCAAGGGTCGCGCCGATAACAGTGGCCGCCGTGCCAAGCCAAAGGCCGAATAAGAACCCGCCGGTGATGGTCAAAATCGCCCCGCCCGGTAGGGATAAGGCCACCGCGACCGCGTAAGCTGCCACATAGATACCGATGGCCAGGGCCATATTATCTGCCACAAAACCGGTCAGAGTATCCCGGTGCTCAGCCAGCGCTGAAAAGCTAAGATAGTGGTGAGCGCCCGAGAGATAGACACCCGCAATGGCGACCCCAATCACCGCTAAAGGGAGCAATCGTTGCCACAAAGGTTTTGATGGTGGTTTTGACGCTGTGGACGTGGTGGCAGCTTCCCCATCTGTTGTGGCGGCTTCCTCATCTGTGATGGCTGTCGCGGTGGGGTCTTGTGACTTGGTTTCCGGGTCAATCATGGGGTGTAATGCATTATCAAAGGGCGGGCTGGTTGTGCTGGACATAGGGGAATGCTTTCAATCTGTAGCAAAGATATAGGCTGCATAAAATCAGTGAATATTTTATGGGTTGCTTGGTGAATGCGTGGTCAAACTATCTGCCCATCACCATAGGCTGGCTTTATCATCACTCGCCAATAACCTTCCGGTGACGGCGTCGTGAGCGGCCTCTCGAAACCCGGGTGCCAAGCCTGGGTGATCCATGGCCGCACTCGTAATCGGGTAAAGAAAACCCGTGGCTGTTGACTCGGACCCTCACCAAACCTTATAAGCCGGGTTCGCGCTGTTAAGGCGCATTCCATATGATTTGATTTCCTGTAAGGAGCTCGTGCCGTGAAACGCACATTTCAGCCCAGTCGTCTTGTGCGCAAGCGCCGCCACGGTTTCCGCTCGCGCATGGCTACCAAAGCCGGCCGTAAGGTTTTGGCAAACCGCCGCGCAAAAGGCCGCGCCAAACTCTCAGCGTAGATAACGCTGGTTGGTTTTGGGCCGCGCCTGTCGATCCCCACATGACCTTGTAGGGTAAACGGTGCTGACCCGCTTAAAACACAGACACGACTTTGTTCGCTTAAACCGCCGGGGCCAACGGGCATCGGCGGTTGGTCTTGTGGTGCAAGTGGCAAAAACCCCGGATGATGCAAAACCACCCCCCGGGCCGGATGGTTTTCGGGTCGGCTTTACCGCCACCAAGAAGCTGGGATCAGCGGTCATTCGCAACCGGGTTAAGCGTCGTTTACGGGTTTTAGCAGAAACCATGCTTCCAACCCTTGCCAAGCCGGGGCATGATTTCGTACTCATCGGGCGCCAGGCGACAGCACGGCGTGGTTTTCAGGCTCTGGAACAGGATTTCAAAACCGCGTTGACGCGCTTAGATATGACGCGCCTGGTCACCAGCCAACCAGCCGGTGAGGATCGTGGTACCACTCCTGAAACGAATGCATCATAAGCCCATGGCATCGCGCCCATCCCCGATACCTGCCGATCAAGAGCTT
>JBCCBF010000406.1:0-2113 GCA_039814445.1 Pseudomonadota bacterium | reverse complement strand
GGCTGCGCGATGGTGTTGCCTGAGGC
Source organism: Pseudomonadota bacterium (assembly GCA_039814445.1). Classification (GTDB taxonomy): domain Bacteria; phylum Pseudomonadota; class Alphaproteobacteria; order TMED2; family TMED2; genus TMED2. Next base: position 2,087 of record JBCCBF010000406.1, on the reverse strand, counting down.
CGGCATAGAAGCGGGGTATAAAGGGGTGGTTAGATCACCACGTTGACGAAGGTACCGCGAGGAACCAGGCGGTTTTCAGCCAGGAGGGCTTCAACAATCGGCTCATCGCTGTCTGAGAAAAACCGTTCTGGGCGCACCTGGGCTTCTTGTTGATCCCGGCGGGCGCGCGCCTGGGGCTGGTCATCATTGCGAACCTCGCCCACTGCGATATCAAGCAGGCGTTCGGCTGGGGCTGCGGGCCCTGTAATGCCAAGACCGTCGCTACGTAGCTCATTCCCCCGACTGCCGACTTGGCCATTGGATGGCACATTGGTCCCGGTGGGGGCGATTTGTGTTTGCGGTGGTTGTACAACCATGGTCTTCCGCTTTGGCTCTCAAATTAGCGATGTGGGTGCCGCAATCACGCGACTAACTCGTTATAATATAGCGCATTCGGGTGCGATTCCCAAGATTTAGGGCCAGAAATCCTGGACACAAGCTGGCCGCACCGCTAACCACCCGTGTAACGGATCAACCAGATCTCATGGCCAGTATCGTCTGCCACCAAAAGCCCGCCATCTTTGCTAACAGCGATGCCGGTGGGGCGTCCCCAAACGCGCGCACGACGCTCCCCTGACAGCCACCAACCACTGGCGAATGTCTCATAGGTGCCGGTGGGTTTGCCATCCGCGAAGGGGATGTAAACAACCTTATAACCTGTTGGTTTCGCCTTGTTCCACGAGCCACGTAAGGTCACAAACGCGCCGCCTTGGAACCGGCTAGGAAACTGATCGGCGGTATAGAAGGTGAGGCCTATTGGGGCTGAATGGGCTTCAAACATCATCTCTGGGATGATGCTTTGGCTGACCAAATCAGGGCGTTTTTCGGCAAAGCCTGGCTGCGGGTTCGCCCCGATATATGCATAAGGCCAGCCATAAAAACCGTCCTGTATCACCGAGGTGATAAAATCTGGCACCAGCCCGTCACCCATGCCATCACGTTCATTGACCACGGTGAACAGCGTGTTGGTACCGGGGTAGAATTCGATCCCCACCGGGTTGCGTAAGCCAGACGCAAATGTTTGTTGATTACTGCCATCAGGGGCAAAAGATTGAATGGTGGCCCGGGGCAGGGGTTCTTCGGCGATATTACCGGCCGAACCGATGGCCACGTAAATCCGTCCATCATCAGGGCCAAAGGCCAGGTTTCGTGTCCAATGACCGCTAGCAGGCCCCAACGCCCCTCGCGCGGTGATGCGTTCGGGGTTACCCGCCCGCGGGTTGCCATCCAGTATCGGCATGCGGTGGATGCCATCCGTATCGGCGATGTAAAGCGCATCATCGTGAAGGGCCAAGCCATGGGGCCGGGACAAACCCTCGGCGATAATCGCTCGCCGATCCGCGCGGCCATCACCATCACTATCGCGCAGCACGCTGACCCGACCAGCCCGGCTTTCTGAGACGTAAACATCACCACTATCCCCCACCATCAAATAGCGTGGGTTGCTTAAACCGCGGGCAAAACTGATGGCCTCGAACCCGTCTGGTACATCCAAATTAGCACGCATGGGCCGGTCAACTTTGAGCGGTGCGTTGATCACACTGGGTGTGGCATAGGGCACGGGTAAGTCATTGAGGGTCACTTGATGGGTGGCCCCGGGTCGTTGGTTCTCAGCGGCGGTGGGTTTGGCCGTTTGTGCGAATACCTGAACTGGCGCCCAAGGGGCTGCGATCACAGCGCCCAACCCCACTGCTAGGCCCAGATGGATGCTAAGCCCGATGATGGGGGCGGAAACATGCCGGGCGGCCGGCTTTAAGTGGTTCTGGATAAAAAGGGATATTAGCGGTGTTTCTTTCGGGTTCATCATCGGGCATAGTTACGTAATGGTAAGGTTAGCAAAACGTTATAGTACCAGGCTAAATCACTGGCCCTTGCGCGGGTCACTACTGGGACAATTACGCGGGCCATATCAGGTGTAGCCAATACCATTATAGGCTGCTATTGGTCAGCTTAGAACGGTTGCTAGCATAACGGTTTCAACACCGATAAGCGCCGGAATTGTTTAACAGAGGGTAGCACAAATCATGAGTGCGCTTCGGGAATTGCAG
>JBCCBF010000197.1:0-5424 GCA_039814445.1 Pseudomonadota bacterium | reverse complement strand
GATCAACGGCCCCGTCACAATCTCTCGGTCTTCAAACACGGGATTAAACGCCACAACCGCAGCAAACAGGGTAAAGCCAGCAGCGATGCTGAACACCATGGCAAACCCATAACGCAGTTTATAAAGCCAGCCCTCGGATACCGGTAAGCGGTAGAATTGGACCATGGCGGTGATGATAAAGGTGCTGGCAAACAGCCCTTGACCAGCATGACTATCGATGGCGCCGTCTAGGCCACGGAACAGCATAACAATGGTGAAAATCGCCGGCAGGCTCAGGAGCACGGATTCCGTCACGGTTTTGGGCGCGGCACGATCCCGGCGGGATAGCTGGCGCCAGGCAAAAGCCATGGCAGCGATACACCCGCCATAAGCAAGCAGCACGTCTTGTAACGGGGCCGTCACCGCCCAGTCGAGGCCCGGGATGAAGACCAAGCGCAGGGACACCACAATCACCCCGATCTGTACGAATATCGATAACAGCGGCAGGGTAAACCGGCGATCCGCCAGGACAGCCAAGGGGATGGTGAGCGCCAATGAAAGGGTCAGGGCCACATCGCTGAGTAAAATAGTTAAGCCAAAGCATAACAGGCCAAACACCGACAGGGCGGTGAGCGCGACCCGCCGGCGATCCGGGCCATCCACCCGGGCCAACCGCTCGGCCGCCCCGGTCATCAAGGCCGCCACGCCCAGGGCGATACTGCCCCAACCCACCTCGCCCAAGGCCTGGGTGGGCTGCCATAGCGCCTCCAAAACCATCATCACCGCCGGGGCGTAAAGCGCCAACCCATAGGCCCAATACAGCCCATAGGGTGACGGCTGTAAGGCCCGCACCAGGGCCAATGCCGACCCCAAGACGCCGACCCCCACCAGGCCACACACAAACATCTCAGGGCCGGTGAAGGCTGTCGGCGAGATTAGCGCCTGATACTGGGCGAATAATGAGCCTTCGGACACCGCTTGATGGGCCAAAATAGCCAGATAAAGCACGGGCGGCACGATATTGAGATCCGTAAGCGCTGGGGCTGATCGTGCCCAGAAGGCCAAAGCCAGTTGAAACACCACCAGTAAGATAAGAGCGGCCATCAATTCGGTCAGCCCCGGGTCTAACAGAGCGACCAACCCAATAGCGCCTAACCCAGCCAGCACCCCAGCCACCGCAATCACCACCGGCGGCTTAAGCTGCAAGGGTGCGAGTGAAGCTATGGATTCAACCAGCATCGGGCCATCATGGGCAGGCGAGAGCTGGCGATGGGGGATGGTCAGGGCGCCGATCGCTACTAGGCTCGCAAACGCCAGGAAATGCGGGGCGTCGGCCCCGGCCAAGAATAACAGCACCGCGGCGCCATAGGTCATCACCAGCCCCAGAACCGACGGCCAAAGCCACTGCTTAACCGTATCAATGGCGAGGCCAACCAAGGCGATCAGGGCAAAATAATAGAAAAAGAACGCGGGATTATCACTGGAACCACCAACGATGAAGGGGGTAACCGTCGCCCCCACGATACCAATTGCTGTCAGCACGGGACCGTAAAGCCACCCCAACAGCACAGTTGTCACGGACAAGGCCACCAACAGCAAGAAGGCCGTATCAGCCCCCAGCATCTCATACAAATACCGTGCGCCTAAGATCGCCGTGAATTCCACGATGACGCCCGCACCCGACAGGGTCGATGGCAGATAGGCGGTATGGCTCTTAGCCCCATCACCAACCCGTCGGCGGATAAACTCACCCGCGCCAATCAGGGCAAAGCCAAGGATAACCGCGAACCCCACCCGTGCCGCCGGGGTCAACAAGCCGCGCTCGACCCCGTAATGGATCAAGAAGATCCCCGCGAGGCCCAAACAAACCGCCGAAATAGCGTAGAACCAATGCTCGCGCAGCCACTCGCCCAACCGGTCAGACCAATCACCCCCAAAAGCGTCCCCTTTGGCGCGCTCGGTGGTCGACATAGCCGCCGCTGGTACCGGCTTGGGCGGTGGTATGATCAGGTCTGGCCCCAAGGCGTCCAGATCCTTGCGGCCATCAAGATCGTCAAGGTCATCATCCGCTTGACGGTTAATGGTCGCGGGTTCGTTAACCACCGGCCCGGTCAGCGTATCCTCAGGCTCTGTTACCAGCGGCTTGGGGCGATCGGATGCGGTGGTGGCAGCGCTGTCCACGGGTAAGTCATCGGCGGGCAAATCATCGACGGGCAGCTCATCGATAGAGGTTGGCGTGCGCTGGTGTGATGGTTGCCGGTTGCCCCACAGGCTTGCATCCACGGGGTTTTCGGCTGAATGGCCAGCAAACGCGCCCGTGCTCAATTCTTGACCTTGGCGCAGCAAAGCTAAGCGCTCGCCCAACTCATCGGTTTTGCGGGTAAGCTCACGGACACGCCAGAACAGCACCGCGATGGCGATGATCATCACTAGAATTATGAGTTCTTCGTCCACCCGCCACGGCCCCTTGCATCAACACAATCCCTTACCCTAGGGAGCAGCAAGGCCCCGGGTCAACGCGGGTTAGGCGAGTGGCGCTCTTTCATGCCATGACTATGTCGCGCATGCCGCTTGATCGGGCTTAGCAGGCGCTTGCGCGGGGTCACACATCAACCATGGGAAACCGGTGTGGCCCACCGATAGGGCCACCCGGTATCACCGGTCACCAGCGAGTGACCGCGTCACTCCATGGCTTTGACGATGTCTTCACACATCTTTTTGGCATCGGCCAACAGCATCATGGTGTTATCGGCAAAGAATAAGGGGTTATCGACCCCGGCATAGCCTGAGCCCATGGAGCGCTTGACGAACAAGACGGTTTTCGCCTTCTCCACGTCCAAAATCGGCATGCCATAGATCGGTGACGCGGTGTCGGTTTTTGCCGCTGGGTTGGTCACATCATTGGCACCGATAACAAACGCCACATCGGCCTGGGCAAAGTCACGGTTGATGTCTTCTAGTTCGAACACCTCGTCATAAGGCACGTTCGCTTCCGCCAAGAGCACGTTCATATGCCCGGGCATGCGACCCGCCACTGGGTGAATAGCGTAGGACACATCCACCCCTTCGTGTTTCAAGATATCAGCCATCTCACGCAAAGTGTGCTGGGCTTGGGCGACCGCCATGCCGTAGCCGGGGACGATGATGACTTTGCCAGCGTTCTTCATGATGAACGCCGCATCATCGGCGGACCCCGCCTTAAAGGTGCGATCCCCCATATCATCGGCGGCACCGGCGGCCGCTTCGCCGCCAAACCCACCGAGAATAACGTTAAAGAAGGAGCGGTTCATGCCCTTACACATAATGTAAGACAAGATCGCCCCAGAGGAGCCGACCAGGGCGCCCACAATGATCAACAGCGTGTTACCCAGGGTAAAGCCGATACCGGCGGCTGCCCAACCGGAATAGCTGTTTAGCATGGAGACGACCACGGGCATATCAGCGCCGCCAATCGGGATGATCAGCAAGACACCCAGGGCGAGTGCCACCAGAATAATCAACCAAAAGGCCGCGGTGGAATTGGCGCTGGCCATCCAAATAATTAGGAGGGCTAGGATCACACCTAAGGCCGCATTGAGGATGTGTTGCATGGGGAAGCTCACAGGCTTACCCGACACCAAGCCCTGAAGCTTGGCAAACGCCACAATTGAACCAGTAAAGGTGAGAGCGCCGATCGCGGTCCCCAAGGCCATCTCGACCAGGCTCACGCCCGGTATGTTACCGCGGGTGCCAAGGCCGTAAGCTTCGGGCGCGTAAAACGCCGCCATGGCCACCAGAACAGCCGCCAAACCAACCAACGAGTGAAAACCCGCCACCAGCTGGGGCAAAGCGGTCATATCAATCTTTTTGGCAATCACAAAACCGATGGAGCCACCAATGGCAATGCCTAGAATAATCATCCAATAGGACATGACACTGGGCAGCATCAAGGTGGTGACAATCGCCACTACCATACCGGCGATGCCGAATTGGTTACCGCGACGGGCGGTTTCAGGGTGTGATAGACCTCGGATCGAGAGAATAAACAAGATCGAGGCGACGATGTAGGCAAAGCCTGCGAAATTTTCCATGATACGCGCCCCGCCCTATCGTTCTTTTTTCTTAAACATGGACAACATGCGCTGGGTCACAATGAACCCGCCAAAGATGTTGACCGAGGCCAGGATCACGGCAAAAAAGCCCATGATTTTGGCGAAACTCATACCCTCGGGCCCAGCCGCGATAAGCGCGCCCACAATGATCACCGAGGAAATCGCGTTGGTCACCGCCATCAGCGGCGAATGCAGCGCCGGGGTCACGGACCAGACCACGTAATAGCCCACAAAACAGGCGAGCACGAGCACGGTCAGAGCGGTGATAAAGAAACCATCACCGCCATGGCTGACAGTGGCGGCGGCTTCCATACCAGAATGGGCCGCCGCACCAATATTGGCCTCGATCTCTAACAAGCGCGATTGGGCCGCCTCTAAGGCATTCCGGACAATCTCAAGCTCGCCTTGAGTATCCATCTGGGGCGTTCCTAGCCCCTCGGGCATTGTTGTTGGTTCGCTGGTCATGCGCCCTTCTCCCCATCATCCGCCGCTGATGCTGGCTTTGCGGCCGGCTTGGCGGGCGTTGTCTTGGTCGTGGTTTTTGCGGTTGTTTTCGCAGTGGTCTTGGCCGCCGTGGATTTTGCAGCCGCAGTCTTTTTAGCCGCTGGCTTGCGGGCCGCCGGCTTCTTTGGGGCGGGCTTGCTGGCGGTGACCGCGTCTTTGAACTGCTCATGCACCACGGCCCCATCGAGGGTCAACAAGGTGCCAGCGATGATCTCGTCATCACGGTCAATCTTGAGCGACTTGCTCTCGCCATCCACCATCAAATCCAATAAATTCAATAGGTTTTTGGCAAACAAGCTGGAGGCGTCCGCGGCCAGCCGAGACGGCACATTGTGATGGCCGACAATCTTCACCCCGTTGGTGGTTTCCACCACCTCGCCGGGTTTTGAGCCTTCGCAATTGCCGCCTTGCTCCACGGCTAAATCAACCACAACCGACCCGGCCTTCATGTCAGCCACCATGGCTTTGGTGATCAACACCGGGGCCGCGCGGCCTGGGATCAGCGCCGTACAAATGGCGATATCGGTTTTCTTAAGCGCCTCATGAACCGCTTCGGCCTGACGCTTTTTGAAGTCGTCACCCGCTTCCTTGGCGTAACCACCAGCGGTTTCCATATCTTCCATGCCCTCGACCATGAGGAAAGTGGCGCCCAAGCTTTCCACTTGTTCCTTGGCGGCCATCCGGACATCCGATGCGGTGACCACAGCGCCTAAGCGGCGCGCGGTGGCAATCGCTTGCAAGCCCGCGACACCGGCGCCCATGACCAACACACGGGCTGGGGCCACCGTACCCGCAGCCGTCATCATCATGGGAAAAGCCCGGCCATATTCAGCACCAGCGTCAAGCACGG
>JBCCBF010000207.1:0-5224 GCA_039814445.1 Pseudomonadota bacterium | reverse complement strand
TTTCAAACAAACCATAAAGCCCAGTGGACGGGTCTACCGAAGCCCGATGAAACAAAAACAAATGGAGGTTGAAGAAAAAAAGAAAACCTAGCCGCATGGCGGTTCCAACCCCATCTAATATCCTGTGCAACACAGTCGGTTGCCCTCATCATTGACTACACAGCCCAGCTTTATGGTTCAACATTCACGTCATGATCATCATGCCCGTCAATCTGGTGTGGCGGTACGTCTTATTATTCTAGGGGTCGCAGGCCTGGCCGGTTTGGTGGCCCTAGGCCTGTGGTTGTTCACCAGTGATCCCATTGGGGCTTGTGTGCGCAATAACAGCGGTGACCCCGCTGAGCCTGGTTTATACGCACAAGCTCTCGCCAATTGCGTGCAACCGGCTGTCGCCAGTGCTGAGACGCCCGGTGAGGCGAGCGAAGCGATCTATGAATTTTTACAAGCGCTAGAGGCGGTCGACGCCTTTGCCCCGTTGATCATCAGCAACTGGGACAACACACCTGACGCTCTGAAAGGGCGGGCGTTTACCGCCACCATGAGCCGCATAGTCCCCTATCTGCGTGACGATATTTCGGTGGAAGTCCACGGCACGGGCACCGATGATATGGGCGATTATGTCCATGTGAGCTACCGCAGCGGTGCCCAAGGAAACCGGGGTACTACCTTGCGCCTATACTTGGTCGACGGCCCTTATGGTTTCCGTATCACCCGAGTGCAGTTCGCCCCCGTTTAATAACGGCTTCATAAGCGACGGCCACCATCAACTGTCATAGGACACGAGGCTAAAGGCCGGGATATCAAACTTCGCCCGCCCCTGGAGGAAGGCCAGCTCAATGATAAAGCCAGCGCCCGCCACATCGGCACCGACCTGGCGCAACAGATCAATGGAGGCTTGCATGGTGCCGCCGGTGGCTAACAAATCATCAAGCACCACAACTTTTTGCCCTGGCTTAATCGCATCTTTTTGGATCTCGATCGTGTCCGTGCCGTATTCCAGCTCATATTCATAGCTGATGACATCGCCTGGCAATTTGCCTTTCTTGCGGATCATGGCAAAGCCGCAGCCCAGTTTCAGCGCCAGCGGCGCGGTCACTAAGAAACCACGGGATTCAATACCGATCAGCAGGTCCGGTTGGTAGTGGCTAATCTGCGTCGCCAGGCTATCAATCGTGTGCTGCCATGCCTCGGCATGGGCGAGCAAGGTGGAAATGTCGTAAAACAAAATACCGGGTTTGGGAAAATCCGGGATGCCGCGGATATGATCCTTGAGATTCATGGGTCGAACTGCCGGGTGAGGGGAAAAGCCAGCCTGTGGTATGGCTGGCCAGTAAGATACAACCACGATGTCTTAACGCATGACGGCTGTTTTGAGTAGCGCGCCGGGCGATTATTGGAATTTTGATCGCACGGCCAATGCCCTGAAGATAACCGGTGCCTGGATTGGCCAGGCGATGCCGGTGCTTGAGCCGTCCATGGAGGCCCTGGTCGCCACCATCGCCGACCAACGTCAGGGCGATCAGGTGAAGATCGACTTATCCGCGGTTGAGAGCTTGGACACGTTTGGTGCGGTTTTGTTGATCCAGCTGCAAAACACGCTGGAAACCCGAAAGGTTAAGGCGCAGCTGGACCAAGTGCCGGGGCATTTACAAGAATTGCTAGATCGGGTTGTGGCGGTGGCCGCCGGGGTGAAACCATGCCCGCCGACGACTAACCCCGTGCGGGCCACGATTGAACGGGTGGGCCAGGGCAGTAAAGCGGTCGCGGCCGAGGCCCTTGCCCTGATTGAGATGCTGGGCATGGTCTGCCGGGCCCTGGCCGGGGTCATACGCAACCCAGGGCGTTTGCGCTGGCATGCCACGGTTCAACAAATGGAGGCCACCGGTATTAATGCCTTGCCTATCGTGGGGCTTTTATCCCTGTTGATCGGCATGGTGCTGGCCTATCTATCAGCGGTGCAGCTGAAAAATTTTGGCGCTGAGATACTGGTGGTGAATATCATCGGGCTTGCGGTGTTGCGCGAGATTGGCGTCTTGCTGGCGGCCATCATCCTGGCCGGTCGCTCAGGTTCTGCGTTTACCGCCCAGATTGGTACGATGAAGGTCAATCAAGAAGTTGACGCCATGCAAACCATGGGGCTCGACGTGATTGAGGTGCTGGTTTTGCCACGGATTATGGCCCTGGTGATCACCTTGCCGCTGGTCGGTTTTTATGCCGCCATGGCGGGGCTTTTGGGGGGTGGCTTGGCCGGATACTTGCTGCTTGATATCAGCCCCTCGGTGTTTTTAGAGCAGCTGCAAACAGCTGTGACCGCCAATGATTTGATCGTCACCTTGATCAAGGCGCCGGTGTTTGCGTTTGCCATTGCCCTGGTCGGCTGTTTTCAGGGGCTGAAAGTCACAGGTAGTGCGCAAAGTGTCGGGCAGATGACCACACGCTCGGTGGTGGTTTCGATCTGTTTGGTGATTATCTTGGACGCCTTTTTTGCAATTTTGTTCCAGGCGGTGGGGCTATGACCGATCCAGCCACAAGCCACAGCCCAGACAATGTCATCGAAGTGCGTGGCTTGCGTACGCAGTTTGGCACCCAGATCATTCATGATGGCTTGGACCTTGATGTTCATCGGGGCGAGGTGCTGGGCATTGTGGGCGGGTCGGGGACCGGTAAATCCGTGCTGTTGCGTGAAATTATCGGTTTGTTACGGCCGGCGACGGGGGATGTGTCCCTATTTGGTGCGCGTTTATGGGATTTAGACCGCCAAGCCAGACTGCCGGTGTTACGCCGTTGCGGGGTATTGTTCCAGGATGGCGCCCTGTTTTCCTCTATGACGGTGGCAGAGAATATTGAGCTGCCGATCCGGGAACGGGGCGGGGTCAGTACCGATTTGGCGCAAGCGGTGTCCCGGATCAAGGTGCAGATGGTGGGCTTACCCGCCAATGCGGCCGATAAATATCCCTCTGAGCTGTCGGGCGGGATGCGTAAGCGTGCCGGCTTGGCCCGGGCGTTGGCGCTCGACCCTGATATTGTGTTTTTGGATGAGCCCACCGCGGGCCTTGATCCCATTTCGGCGGCTGATTTCGATCAATTGATCAAAGACCTACAGCAAGCGCTTGGTTTAACTGTCTTTATGGTGACACACGATCTCGACAGTCTTTATGCAATCTGTGATCGGATCGCTGTGTTGGTTGATAAGAAGATCACGACCGGTACCATGGCCGAAGTTCAGGCGGTTGGGCATCCGTGGATTGAGGACTACTTTAACGGGCCACGCGGGCGTGCGGCCCATCCAGCATCGACGGCTGGGCAAGAGGGGAAGACGTAAACGCCATGGAAAATCGCTCCAATGATTTGTTAGTCGGCTCCTTTGTGCTCGGCTTTATCTTTTTGGCTTTAGGCTTCCTAGCCTGGCTCACGGGCCGTGATGTGGCGGGCGATGCCCAAGCCTATGAAATCTATCTAGACCGAGCGGTCACGGGCTTACAAGCCGGTAGCCCTGTGCGGTTCTTGGGCGTGCCCGTGGGCTTTGTGACCGATGTGCGGATTGACCCTGAGACCATGAACCGGGTGCGGGTGGAAATTGAGGTGCCCGAAGACACCCCGATCCGGGTTGATAGTGAGGCACAGCTTGAACAACAGGGGCTGACCGGCGGGGTTTTTGTGCAAATTTCACCTGGCGCCCTTGATGCCCCGCTACTGCGTGAGGCGAACGCCGATGCGATCCCCGAGATCCAATCGGCTCCATCGCAACTCAGCGCACTGTTGGATGCGGCCCCTAAATTATTGAACAATCTGGTGGATTTGAGCGAGCGCGTGTCATCGGTCTTTTCAGATGACAATGTGGGCGCCCTGTCTGGTGCCGTCACCGAGCTGCAAACCTTGACCGCCCAATTGGCCAAAGCCAGCGCGCGTTTGGAGCCACTCATGGCCAAGGCCGAGACGTTGGTTGAAAATACCAATGAGGCGGTGGTCACCTATACGGAACTGGGCCAGGGCATCAATGATCGGGTGGGAAGCTTCCTCGACGATACTGACGCATCCGTGGGCGTGATCGAGCAAGCCACGGTTGATGTCTTCCAGGAAGTCACGGTTACGAGCCAAAGCATCTTTAAAACCTCAGAGGCGGCGCGTGCCATGGTCGAGCAGATCAATGGTGTGCTTGATACGAACGCCGAGGGACTCGGCGATTTTACCGCGAGCGGGCTTTATGAACTGACATTCTTGTTCCAAGAATTACGCGGTTTGGTGTCGAATTTAAGCCTATTAGCCGAGCGGATCGAGCGGGCACCGTCGGAATTTATATTTGGCACCACATCAGACGGTGTGGTTGTCGATTAAGGGGGAAGGGCCATGGCCAAGACATCACAATTGTTAACCCGGCGTCATATGCTGGCCGGTTCTGCTGCCCTCGGTGTGCCTTTGGTCGCGGGGTGTAGCCTGCCGCTGCCCGGTGGGCCAGGGCCCAAGCTCTACACACTCTCCCCCAAAAGCACCTATCCTGAGAGCCTACCCCAGGTGAATGCCCAGCTTTTGGTCGAAGAGCCAGTCGCCGCATCGGGGTTGAACACAGCCCGTATTGTGCTCAAACCCAACCCCTATCAAATCGATTATTTTGCGTCCGTGGCTTGGGCGGATCGCGCGCCTAATTTGGTGCAAACCTTGATGGTCGAAAGCTTTGAGAACAGCCGTAAAATTGTCTCCGTGGGCCGCGAGACCACCGGCTTGCGGGCAGATTTCATCTTGAAGAATGAATTGCGTGAATTCCAAGCCGAATATTACGACCGTGATACGGGATCAGCCCCCGATATCAACGTGCGGATCAGTGGTACGTTGATCCGTATGCCCCAGCGTCAAATCGTTGATCGCTTTGAGGCCGAGCATGAAATGACCGCGGCCAGCAACCGATTTGTCGATGTCATACGCGCATTTGATGAGGCATTGGGCAAGGTTTTGAGTAAGCTGGTGCGTGAAACAATGACCGGCATGGCCCAAATCCGTCAGTGACCTCGATAAACCCTGGTGTGGCCGGGTTGGGTATGGGGCGGTCGAAGGTTCGGGCTAAGGCTAGGGCTGACTTTTTGAGGATGATGACTTCATGACGATACGACAATGGCGGCAGCCGATCTTATGGGCAGCCATTCTTACCTGGGGTCTGAGCACCATCACGATGCCACTTGCCCAGGCCCAAGAGGCCGGGTCAGACGCCGGGGCAGACGTTCAGGCAGGG
>JBCCBF010000200.1:0-5365 GCA_039814445.1 Pseudomonadota bacterium | reverse complement strand
GAACGGTCGTAACATGCCTTCCCTAGTTCACTACTGTAGATTGAAAAAGGGACACACCGCGCAATAGGTCGATCGCACGAGCTAATTGATAGTCGAACGGTGGCGAATCGGTCGCATTTTCGGCGTTTTCACCGCTATTTTCGCCTGATTCTTCATTATCAACGTTATCCAGGGCCCCGCGCAGGTCTGCTTCACGGCGGCGATTGATCCCTTCGATCTCTTCGAGCCGGGCCGGTTTTACCTCAATGTCGGGCTCAATACCCTGGGCCTGGATCGAGACACCCGATGGGGTGTAATAGCGTGCTGTGGTCAAACGGATCGCCACATTCCCAGCCAGGGGCATGATGGTTTGCACCGAGCCTTTACCAAATGATTTGGTGCCAATGATCAAGCCGCGGCGGTGATCCTTTAAGGCACCGGCGACAATTTCTGAGGCGGAGGCCGATCCACCATTGATCAAGACCACAATCGGTAAACCATCGAGCAGATCGCCAGCCGATGCGTTGTAACGCTGACTGTCTTCTTCCCGGCGCCCACGGGTGGATACGATCTCGCCCTTATCAAGGAAGCTATCGGTGACCTCAATGGCCTGGTCCAGCAAACCACCGGGGTTGTTGCGCAGATCCAGCACCACACCGGTCAGGCCATCGCCCAGCTCTTCTTTAAACGACGCCACGGCATCTTCGACACCGCTGGCGGTTTGCTCGCTGAACGTGCTGACGCGGATAATGCCGATATCTTCCTGGATTTCAGTGCGCACAGAGCGAATGCGGATTACATCACGCTTGATCGGGATTTCCAACGCTTCGGCTTCGCCTTCGCGGCGGACAGTGAGCACGATGGAGGTGCCGATACGCCCACGCATCCGTTCCACCGCTTCTGACAGGGTAAGGCCCAGAACCGGCTCATCATCCAGATGGGTGATAAAGTCGTTGGGCTCGATACCCGCCTCGGCGGCTGGGGTGCCATCAATTGGTGAGACCACCTTCACAAAACCATTTTCCATGGTCACTTCGATGCCCAGGCCACCAAATTCGCCCCGGGTTTGCACCCGCATATCCCGGAAACTATCAGCGTTCAGATAGCCTGAATGGGGGTCCAGGGAGGTTAGCATGCCGTTAATCGCGGCTTCGATCAGCTCCCGGTCGCTTAGCTCGGTCACATATTCAGCGCGCACACGCTCCAGCACATCACCGAACAAGGTCAGTTGCTGATAGGTTTCAGCGGAGGTTTCCTCACTTTGTGCCTGGGCGGGCAGGGCCCAACCAGCGGATAACAGGGTAACGGACAGGGCGGCGGCGATAATCTTGGTTTTCATGCGTTGGTCTCGAGTGGTCATCAGCAAGGGATGGTGGGGCATTAATTAGTACGTTCTGCGACGAATGATAACGGGTTTTGTGGTCGTCCGCGAAATCTCGATTCAAAATACAGCGGTAAATTTTCCGTATTGGAGCCTGAATCCACGCTGTTAAGCAATGAATTACTTGCCGCGATGGTTTGGTCAAGGCGGCCAACCGGTTCACCAGCGGCCAGGTTTTGGCCTACATTGGCCATGATATTTAAGGGGCCGGCCAACACCGAATGATAGTCGCCACCGTGATCAATAATCACCACCTGGCCGTACCGACGAAATGGTCCCGCATAGCGCACCACACCATCGGCAGGCGCCAGGACCATTTGGCCGACGCGAGCGTGATAAATCAACCCATCGGCCTGGCCACCGGTCTCCAGCACACTGCCAAACTCTTGGCTGATCGAGCCGGCCACTGGGCTGATAAAGCTGATCCGCGTGTTGCGGCTGCGGCGGGGTGGTTCGGGTGCCGCAGGCGTGGGCAGGCGTTCAAGCTGTTCCATCAAGGTTTGCAAATTGGCCGCGCGTTTGGCCAGATCCTCAACCCTTTTGGCCTCGGCTTCGTGATTGGCGGCGGTGGCTTCCAACCGTTGCGCCCGGTCGGTCAGTAAGGTGGCAAGCTCAGCGTCTTGCCGTTGCAGCCGTTCAGATAGGGCCGTGAGCTGTACGCGCCGGTTTTCGATTAATAAGCGCAAGTCACGAACGCTGCTGATCTCGCGGCGTAACGGGTCTAGGGCGTCTTGGAGGGCCGGTACTGCATTCCCCATGATGGTGGCCGCGCGGGTCACATCGCCCATGGATTTGGCCTGGCTTAAAATCGCCTCAGGCGGAATGCGGCCCAGGCGCTGTAGGCCACCGAGTAATTGCGATAATTCCTCTTGCCGTGAGGTGAGTCGGGCTTGGGCGAGGCTCAGCCGGGTTTCTAAATCGCCGATCCGGTCAATCAGTTCTAACCGTTCGTTTTCGCGGGCCTGGAGCAGAATGGCGTTATTGGCCAGGGTTTCACGGATGCGGGCTAGCTCATAGCTCAGGCGTGATTTCTCACCGGCCAGGGCGGCGGCGCGTTCACGACTTTCCGCCAAGGCCGCCTTGGCCGCGGCTAATTCCTCAGGCGTTTGGGCTGTGGCGACCGGGTTCGCCATGGCTGTATTGCCCGTGGCCACGAATATCGTCATCGTCACGCCAAAAGCCAGAGCCAGGCCCCGGGAAAAAGCCAGACCACGGGTGACAGTCAAGCCAAGGGTGGCCGCGTAGATTAGGAGATGAAGGGATGATGCGCGTTGCATTAAACCGCCTGTTGCCCTTGATCGGTCTGGGGCACCAACAGGGATTGCCCTGTCATATCGGCGGGTTGGGGGATCGCCATCAGCGCTAGCAGGGTAGGGGCTAAATCCGCCAAGCGACCATCGCGCAGGCTTATGCCTTTGCCCTGGCCCGCCCCATCTTCGCCTACTCGCTCTTCACCCACGCGATCGTCGCCGACCAGGACCACAGGCACTGGGTTTGTGGTGTGGGCAGTATGCGGGCCGCCCGTCTTTGGGTCGCGCATGAGTTCACAATTGCCGTGGTCAGCGGTCACGATTGACACCCCGCCCTGGCGCTCTATGGCTGCCAGTAATTGGCCCAAGCCTTGATCCACGCTTTCACAGGCTGTGATCGCCGCATCAAGGGATCCTGTATGGCCGACCATATCGGGGTTGGCGTAGTTGATCACAATCAAATCATAGGCCCCGCTATCAATCGCGGCGGCTACTTTCTGGGTCAGGGCGGGGGCTGACATCTCTGGCTGTAGATCATAGGTCGCCACCTTCGGCGACGGCACCAGGATCCGGTCTTCGCCCTCATATTCCGCTTCTTCCCCACCATTGAGAAAGAAGGTCACATGGGGGTATTTTTCTGTCTCTGCTGCCCGTAGCTGGGTTTTCCCAGCCGCCGCCACAACAGCACCCAAGACATTATCCAAGGTTTGTGGCGCAAACAGGGTCGCTAGATGGGGGTCGAGAGCAGCGGAATAGGACACCATGCCCGCTGCGATCGCCAGATCTGGCCGCGCCTGGCGATCAAAACCGTCAAAATCATCGGCGACAAAGGTGGTCAGGATCTCCCGCGCACGGTCCGCCCGGAAATTCGCCATCAACAGCCCATCACCATCGTTCATCCCAGAAAAGCCATGGAGTGCGATAGGTTTTACAAACTCATCACTCACCCCATCCCCATAGGATTGCCAAATAGCGGCCACCGGATCATCGCTGGTAACGCCGGCACCCGCCGTTAAAAGCTGATAGGCTTGTGAAACCCGTTCCCACCGTTGGTCACGATCCATGGCGTAATACCGACCAATCAGGCTCATGAGCCGGATGTTCTTGGCCGGGTCATCAAGCGACGGCAGGATTGCGGTTAGCTCATCGGCTGCTGATTCTGGGGCCACGTCGCGGCCATCGAGAAAGCCGTGAATGGCCACGGGCACCTGCTGCTGGGCGACGATCTCGGCCAAGGCTATCAGGTGCCGTTGGTGGGAATGAACACCGCCGGGCGATAACAAGCCCATGAGATGCAAGGTGCCGCCATTGTCCTTGAGCGTGTTGATGACCCGCAGCAGGGTGGGGTTATTCTGGAGGCTGCCGTCTTCGATCGCCTGATCAATGCGCGGTAAGTCTTGGTTGACCACGCGGCCCGCCCCGATATTGAGGTGCCCAACCTCGGAATTACCAAACTGCCCATCGGGCAGGCCCACATCGCGGCCACCGGCTGATAAAAAAGCCCGCGGGCCGGCTTGCCAGATGCCATCAAAAACTGGGGTATTGGCCATGGCAACGGCGTTGTCAGTCGGATCATCGCGCCAGCCGAAACCATCGAGGATGCATAGCATCACCGGGCGTTTGGTTTTCGTGGGGGGCATGGCCGTTTCCTTCATCGCCTTGGTGCGTTTCTTCGATCTTATGAGCCCATGTTATGGGCCGTTAAATCGTCAGTCTCAAGGGAAGAATAAGGCAAACTTAGGATAGGGGGCATAGCCACCAAGGATCAGCCTTTGCCCGGCTGTGGCCGTGGTGGATTAGCAGGTGGATTGGCGGCTGATTTGGGCGCGCTTTCCTGGGGTGGTGTGTCGGTGGGCACTTTATCGATCACCGGCGGTGCCCGGCGGGTCAAGCCACCCACTGGGGCGAGTGTTTGATGCACGATTTTGATCATCGGGGCCGGGTCACTCTTTTGTCCCAGGCCATCAAAGAGGGCGTGATCTAGGGTCTTGGCATAGGCGGGCGCAAAGCGTTTTAATCGCTCCAGCAATTTTTGATGGGTACCAATCCATTGATTGTTCTGACGCAGATGAAACCGTGCCAGTTTGGGCGTGAGTAACGTGCCAAGAAAACGTTTCTCCGCCCCGGTTTCCGCGTGTGCTAACCGTTCTGTCAGCTCCGTGATTTCCACTTGCTCCCGTCGTGTTTGGGCACGGCTAAGATCGGGCGCGCCTTGATCCAGCATGTCGCGGGCGCGGCGTTTTAGGCTGCGGATGGCTGGGGAACGGCGATTGGTGAGCACCTCACCATCGGCGATGGTGTTCAAAACATAGGGGTCTGCCGAACGAAACTCATGGTTAAACCGCCTTTGCAGCCCCTTGCGATTATAGATCGCAATATCCAAGGGGATGTCATCGACCACTTTTTTGACCCGGCTGCCAAAGGCTGGCCCGTCATTATCAAGCACGACCACCCCATCGGCATCAGACCCGTCACGGGCCGTGCCGGCAGCGACTGAGCCGCCCAAAAACGCGATGCCTTCTTGGGGGGTAAAGCGGCTTTCCACGTACTTTAAAAAAGCACGACGAGCGCGCTGGCTGTAGGGAGTGGGGGCAGTCATGGTGGGGGAGACCCGCGACTAGTCTTATCGTGAATAATATAATTGAGTGCGAAACTAGCCCAGCTTTGCGAAAGTGAGTGGGGTTATTCCCCGTGCTCTTTTCCCGCTGACGTTCTCCCGGTGATTTATTCCCGGTGACCTATTCCCGATGGTACG
>JBCCBF010000093.1:0-8939 GCA_039814445.1 Pseudomonadota bacterium | reverse complement strand
TCTTGGACCTTAATCGCTGATATTAAGCGTCCCACCCCATGCTTGTGATACCGTAAGGCCATGGCAGAAGAACAGGATCCAGCCACTAAGACCGAGGAACCGACCCAAAAACGTCTGCGCGACAGTCGGGAGAAGGGGGAGGTTGCTCGCTCGCAAGAGGTCAACCATTTCATGGTGCTGCTGGGGGCTGGCATCTTCCTACTCGCCTTTGCGCCGTTTTCCTTTGGGCATATTTTCGACACCCTCGCGGGCTTTATGGAAAAGCCCCATGAGCTGACCATAGACTTCGACAGTGTGGGGACGATTTTTGTCAACACAACCATGGCGGTGCTCGTGGCCATGGCCTTGCCGTTGCTGCTGTTTGTCGTCATGGCGCTGGTGTCTGGCCCCATGCAATTCGGCCTGTTATTCACCGTCGAGCCGATGACCCCGAAGCTGAACAAAATCAGCGTGATCAAAGGCGTGAAGCGGATGTTCTCGCTACAGCAGGTGGTTGAGCTGATCAAAGGGATACTGAAGATCGCCTTGGTCGGGGTGGTGGCGGCTTTTGTGCTGTACCCGGTGGTCGCCGATTTCTCTGTCTTCACCGGTATCACCATGGGGGAGGCGCTTGCGCAAATTTACGTCTACGCCTTGAAGGTGGCCGGGGCGGTGATTTTTGTCATGGGGGTCATTGCCTTACTCGACACCATCTACCAACGCTTTGAACACATGAAAAAGCAGCGGATGACCAAGCAAGAGGTCAAGGATGAGATGAAGCAGCAAGAGGGTGACCCACAGATCAAGCAGCGCTTGCGCAAGCTCCGGGTCGAACGGGCGCGGCAACGCATGATGGCATCGGTGCCCCAGGCCGATGTGGTGATCACCAACCCGACCCATTACGCCATCGCCCTCAAATATGACCAAGACGATATGGACGCCCCCTTGGTGGTGGCCAAGGGGCAGGATCTTGTTGCCCTGCGGATCCGGGATTTGGCGTTTGAGCACGACGTGCCGGTGGTGGAAAACCCGCCGCTCGCCCGGACGCTGCACGCGGCCTATGAGATCGATGACATCATCCAGCCCGAACATTATGCCGCGGTGGCTGAGATCATTTCTTATGTGATGAAGGCCAACCGTAACTACACCGCGCGCCAGGCCTCTGGCGTGTCATAAGACCGGCTGTCGCCACCTCGAATCGACCCAATTAAAAAATTAATATTCTTATTTTGTTCTCATTGCTTGACAGGGAGAACAAAATGGGTCCAAATGCTCATGCTTTTCATCGGCAAGTGCAATTAGCGGGTGCTAAACCACCATCTGTTGCGACGGCCGCAACCCTGTGCCAGAAGAGGAGGCGTGGTAATGAGCTCAGCTCTACGAGTTGTCGAGGACAACAATATGGATAAGCAAAAGGCCCTTGAAGCGGCCATGGCCCAAATCGAACGCGCTCACGGTAAGGGCACGGTGATGAAATTAGGCCAACGTCAGGCCGTTGAGACCGAGGTGATCCCCACCGGTTCGCTCGGCTTGGATATTGCCCTGGGCATTGGCGGCCTGCCAAAAGGCCGGATCATCGTGATTTATGGGCCTGAGAGTTCAGGTAAAACGACCTTGTCCCTGCACGCGGTGGCGGAATGCCAAAAACGCGGTGGCACGGCGGCTTTTATCGATGCTGAGCACGCGCTTGATCCGATTTATGCCCGCAAGCTCGGTTGTAATGTGGATGAGCTGCTGATCTCCCAGCCCGATGCGGGGGAGCAGGCGCTGGAAATCGCCGATACCCTGGTGCGTTCGGGGGCCGTTGATATTCTTGTGGTCGATAGTGTTGCAGCACTCACCCCACGGGCGGAACTGGACGGTGAGATGGGCGACAGCCTACCTGGCCTGCAAGCGCGGCTGATGAGCCAAGCCATGCGCAAGCTCACGGGTTCGATCTCGCGGTCCAAATGCATGGTCATTTTCATCAACCAAATCCGCCTCAAAATCGGCGTGATGTTTGGTAGCCCGGAGACCACCACCGGTGGTAACGCGCTGAAATTCTACTCCTCGATCCGTATGGATATCCGCCGTATTGGCGCTTTGAAAGACCGTGACGAGGTGGTCGGCAACCAGACCCGGGTGAAGGTGGTTAAGAACAAGCTTGCCCCACCATTCCGTCAGGTTGAATTCGACATCATGTATGGCGAGGGTATCTCAAAGACCGGTGAATTGTTGGATCTCGGGGTCAAAGCCGGGGTGATTGAGAAGGCCGGTTCATGGTTCTCCTATAAGGATCAGCGTATTGGCCAAGGGCGTGAAAACGCCCGGCGGTTCTTAAAAGAGAACACCGATATCGCCAATATTGTGGAGAATTTGATCCGCGAAAATGCCGGCCTGGTGGCGGATGCCATGATGACTGGTGAGCAGCCAAATGACGATGATGATGACGGGCCCGACGACGCCAAGACATAAGTCACGGTGTTTCGATATAGGTGACCAAGTTGCTCACGCGGGCCGGTCCCCGGTTCTGATCACCACCCATCGGGCGAGCGTGTATTCCCCCCATCCCCCACCACGCTGGCCCAGACAGGCTTCACGGCGCACGGATAAAACCGGCGCCGTGTTGCTTTTTGGGGGCGTGTGCGGTTATCACCTATGTCATGTAAAGGCCGCCCATGGCTTTACGCTGTTTCATCACCACGCGCTGTATGATTAGCGGCACGCGATTTGTGTGTGAAACCCATGCTGAACCATCACTGATTAAGGCAGTTCGACCATGACAACCGGCGCCACCACCAACACGATCCGCCAGACCTTCATCGATTATTTTGCCAAGAATGGTCACGCCCCGATTGCGTCGAGTTCTCTCGTTCCCCTGAACGATCCCACCTTGATGTTCACCAATGCTGGCATGGTGCAATTCAAGAACGTGTTCACGGGCACCGAACACCGTGATTACAACCGGGCGGTGACATCGCAAAAATGCGTGCGCGCGGGCGGCAAGCATAATGATTTGCAGAATGTGGGCTACACCGCGCGCCACCACACCTTCTTTGAGATGCTGGGTAATTTCTCATTCGGTGATTATTTCAAGCCCGACGCGATTGAGTTTGCCTGGAATTTGATCACCAAAGAATACGGCCTGCCCAAAGAAAAATTACTGGTCACCGTCTATGCTGAGGATGATGAGGCCCATGCCCTTTGGCAGAAAATCGCAGGGTTGAGCGAGGATAAGATCATCCGCATTCCCACCTCGGATAATTTTTGGGCGATGGGCGATACCGGACCTTGTGGGCCTTGCTCTGAGATATTTTTCGATCATGGGGACCATATCCCCGGCGGCCCCCCGGGCAGCCCCGATGAAGATGGCGACCGCTTTATCGAGATCTGGAATCTGGTCTTTATGCAGTATGAGCAGGTGACGGTGGATGAGCGCGTCAACCTGCCCAAGCCATCGATTGATACTGGTATGGGCTTGGAGCGGATCGCGGCTGTCCTGCAAGGCAAGCACGATAATTACGACATCGATTTGATGCGCAGCCTGATTGAAGCCTCCGCCAGCGTCACCAATGGCGCCCCTGACGGTGAGCGTGCGGTATCCCACCGGGTGATTGCTGATCATCTGCGCGCGTCGAGTTTCCTGATCGCTGATGGCGTGCTGCCGTCCAATGAGGGCCGCGGTTATGTCTTGCGCCGTATTATGCGCCGGGCCATGCGTCACGCCCATTTGCTGGGGGCTGATGAGCCTGTGATCCATAAGATGGTCCCGGCCTTAACCGGCCAGATGGGCGATGCTTTCCCGGAATTGCGCCGGGCTGAAGCCTTGATCACTGAGACCCTCAAATTAGAAGAAACTCGGTTTAAAAAGACCCTGTCCCGGGGCTTGGGCTTGCTCGATCAAGAGAGTGCCAAGCTGGGCGAGGGCGGCACCTTACCGGGTGATGTGGCGTTTAAGCTCTATGACACCTATGGCTTCCCCCTAGACCTGACTCAAGACGTGCTGCGTGGTGAGGGCAAAGCCGTCGATACCGATGGCTTTAACGCCGCCATGGACAAGCAAAAAGCCGAAGCCCGCAAGGCCTGGGCCGGTTCTGGTGATGCGGCCACCGAGACCGTTTGGTTTGATTTGCGCGACAAAACCGGCGCGACCGAATTCTTGGGCTATGATAGCGAACAGGCCGAGGCTGAAATCCGTGCGCTCGTGGCTGATGGCCAGCCGGTTGATAGCCTGGGCACCGGGCAACAAGGGTTCATGGTGACAAACCAAACCCCGTTTTATGGCGAAAGCGGCGGTCAAATGGGGGATACCGGTGGCGTGTTTAGCGCTGAAGGGGTTGAGGCCACGGTCACCGATACCATGAAGAAGGTCGGTGATTTGTTCGTACACGCGGTCACCGTGACCAAAGGTACCCTGACGACCGGTCTTGCGGTGGAGCTGAGCGTTGATAGCCAACGCCGTGGCCGTATCCGCGCTAATCACTCAGCCACCCATTTGCTGCATGAAGCCCTGCGCCGGCATTTGGGTGATCATGTGGCACAGAAGGGGTCCTTGGTGGCACCGGAACGCCTGCGCTTTGATATCTCCCATCAAAAACCCATCGCGGCCGATGAATTGGTGGCGATTGAAACCGAGGTGAACGCCCGCATCCGGGAAAACACAGCGGTGGCCACACGGTTGATGTCGGTGGATGACGCTATGGAAAGCGGCGCCCGCGCCCTGTTCGGTGAGAAGTATGGTGACGAGGTGCGCGTGGTTTCCATGGGTGCCCCCGATCACGGGCAACACACCGCCTATTCGGTGGAATTATGTGGCGGCACCCATGTGCAGCAAACCGGTGATATCGGTATGTTGCGGGTGGTGGCTGAAAGCGCGGTATCGGCAGGGGTACGGCGGATTGAAGCCGTGACCGCCGGTGATGCCTTGGCGCTGGCCTTGGCCCAAGAACAGCAATTGACCGCGGCAGTGGCGGCCTTGAGAACCACCCCGGCCGACCTGGCCGAACGGGTGCAAAGCCTGCTTGATGAACGCAAGGGCTTGGAGCGCGAGGTGAGTGACCTGCGCCGGCAATTGGCGGCGGCGGGTGGTCAGAGCACAGCGGAGGACCAAGCCGATACCGAAACCGTGGCGGGCATCAACCTGGTCGCGCGTGTGCTGGCTGATTTGCCGGCTAAGGAATTAAAGCCATTGGCTGACACGCTGAAACAACAAGTGGGGTCTGGCGTGGTGGTCCTGGTGGCCGTGAGCGAGGGCAAAGCCTCGGTGGTGGTTGGCGTCACGGATGACCTGACCGGACGGCTCAGCGCGGTTGATTTGGTGCGGGCTGCCTCGGCGGCCGTGGGCGGCAAGGGTGGCGGCGGTCGCCCTGATATGGCCCAAGCGGGTGGCCCTGATGGTGATCAAGCCCCCGCAGCACTCACCGCGGTGCGTGACGTGTTGGCGGCACAGGTGGCCGATGCCTAAGGCTGGCATGACCGGTTAGGATGAGGAACGCTGTCGATGACCGGCACTGCCGATATGGCCCAGCAGACATGGCGTGAAAAAGCCCGCGCGCTGATCACTCACCGGTGGTGGGAGCGGGCGGTTATTGGCTTGATCATCATCAATGCCGCGGTGTTGGGTTTAGAGACGGTGCCCGCGGTGATGGCAGTGCATGCCGGGCTATTGATCGGTATTGATCAAATCATTCTGGGCCTGTTCGTGATCGAGCTTGGGGTGCGGTTATTCGTGCACCGGCTGGCTTTTTTCCGGGATCCCTGGAGCCTTTTTGATACCGCGGTGATCAGCGTCTCATTCATCCCCGATGGTGGCGCGTTCTCTATCTTGCGGGCGTTGCGGGTGTTGCGCGTGTTGCGCCTGATCTCGGCTATCCCGTCCATGCGCCGGGTGGTGGCCGGGTTGTTGGCAGCCTTGCCCGGCATGGCATCGATTATTGGCCTGATGCTAGTGTTCTTTTACGTGGCGTCTGTCATGGCAACCCAGCTGTTCGGCGCCACCAATCCCGAGTTGTTCGGCAATCTGGGGGCCACCGGGTATTCTTTGTTCCAGGTCATGACCTTAGAAGGCTGGTCCGCTGAGGTGGTGAAACCCGTGTTGGTGCACCACCCCTATGCGTGGGCGTTCTTTATTCCGTTTATCTTGCTCGCTACCTTTACCATGCTCAATTTGTTCATTGCCGTGATGGTCAGTGCGATCCACATTGAGCAACAGGAACACGAGGATGAAATGGAAGCCGCGGCCCATGCCGAGCGCGATGTGATTTTGGAGGAAATCCAAGCCATGCGCGCCCAGCTAGCCCGGATGGAACAAACCGCTTTACCCCCAGCATCACCCCAGGATTAGGCGGATAGCCCATGCGTTTTGACGGTAGCGATCAGTATATCACCACCCCGGATCTGACGGTGGCGGTCAACGCCGCGATTACCCTGGAACGGCCCTTATTGATCAAAGGTGAGCCGGGGACTGGCAAAACCGTTTTGGCCCGCGAAGTGGCCGACACCCTGGGCGCGCCACTGATTGAATGGCATGTGAAATCCACCACCAAGGCCCAGCATGGCTTATATGAATATGATGCGGTGCGCCGGTTGCGTGACGGCCAGCTGGGCGATGATCGGGTACAGGATATCGGCAATTATATTGTGCGCGGCAAATTATGGGAGGCATTAGACAGCCCGGTGCGACCCGTGTTGTTGATCGACGAAATCGACAAAGCCGATATCGAGTTTCCCAACGATCTGTTGCAGGAACTCGACCGCATGGAATTTTATGTCCATGAAACCCAACAAACGGTGACGGCCCAACACCGGCCTATTGTTTTCATCACCTCGAACAATGAAAAAGAACTGCCCGATGCCTTCTTGCGCCGGTGCTTTTTCCATTACATCCAATTTCCCGAACCCGATGTGATGGCATCGATCGTTCAGGTTCATCACCCTGATTTGCGTGATCGTTTATTGCGTGAGGCCCTGTCCATTTTCTATGAGCTGCGCGACGTCCCTGGTTTGAAGAAACCACCCTCGACGTCCGAGCTATTGGACTGGATTAAGCTGTTGATGATTGAGGATATTGATGCCGAGGTCTTGCGGGATCACGATCCCAAAACGGCCTTGCCGCCGCTTTATGGGGCCTTGCTGAAAACTGAACAGGATGTGCATCAACTCGAACGTCTCGCGTTTTTGCACCGCCGCGATCAGCGCTCATAAAACACGCCGCGACCCGTGCTCGTGAGATAAAGGCTGGAACGCTACATGCCCCAGCCTTTGTGCCGTTACAGCGCGTTGTTTTAGAATTTATAGCCGACGCCCACGCCGACGATCCACGGATCAATATTCACATCCGCTGTGACCGGTCCCAAACCAGTTTGCAGGGTCACATCGGTGTTGATGAACACCTTCTTCACATCAAAGTTCAGGAAGAAGTTGTCAGAGACGAAGTAGTCCACACCGGCCTGGATCGCCACACCAACACTGTCGTCGTAATCGATGCTCGTGACCGGCCCGCCATTGGGAATGTCGTCATTGAAAAAGTGCGTGTAATTGATCCCGGCTCCCACATAGGGGCTGATCCGGTTTTTGGGCAGCATGTGGTATTGCACGGTCAGGGTAGGGGGTAGCAGCCACACATCGCCTAAATCCACATTGCCAATGGCCGTGCCCTCAGCCGTGACATCATGGGGCGTCACCGCCGCGATAAGCTCCAAGGCAATGTTGTCGGTGATGAAATAAGAGAAATCCACCTCTGGGACGAATTGTTCATCAATATCGGCATCCCCACCGATGGGGCTGATCTCGGCATCCTCGGACGGTTCCACCAAAATACCGCGCGCGCGGATCATAAAATCACCAGCGGTTTTACCCGTGAACGCGGTGTCACCGGCGACAGCGTTTGATGGTAATGAGGTCATCGCACCGGCCATCGTGGCGAGGGCGACCAAGGAACAGAACATTTTACAAGACATGATATACTTCCCCTATATTACGCTCGCGCCAGTCGATAAGGCGCGGCACACACATCGAGGGTTATGGTCGCGTTTTGGCGCGTGATCTTTGATGTAGATCAAGCAATGCTGCGATGCGTCATGTTGGATGGGCTTGTGCGCAAGGTGTTGTTTCAAAAGGCATAACCCGATACCGGTTGTTCTATGTTTCCGACCTTGTTCTACCAATTACGCGCCGCCAAATTACCCGTTGGGCTACAAGAATATCTGCTGTTGATGGACGCCATGGCCGCTGGCTTGGCGCAATTCTCGGTCGATGAGTTTTATTACCTCGCACGCGCATCCCTGGTGAAAGATGAGCGATATCTCGACCGGTTTGATCAGGTGTTCGGCCAGGTCTTCAAGGGGCTTGAAGCCGATGGGGATGCTCTAGACGCCCTTACTGCATCATTGCCCGAGGAGTGGCTGCGCCGATTGGCAGAGAAGCATTTATCGCCCGAGGAGATGGCAGAGATCGAAGCGCTTGGTGGTTTTGACCAGTTGATGGAAACACTCAAGCAACGCCTCGCCGAACAAAAGAAGCGGCACCAGGGTGGTAATAAATGGATTGGGACTGCGGGCACATCACCCTTTGGTGCTTATGGCTACAACCCCGAAGGGGTAAGGATCGGCCAGGATAAGAGCCGGCATAAACGGGCAACTAAGGTGTGGGACCAACGGCAGTTCCGTAATTTGGACGATACCGTCGAATTGGGAACGCGCACGATTAAGGTAGCCTTGCGGCGGTTACGGCAATTCGCCCGCACAGGGGCCGCGACCGAGTTGGACTTGGATGGCACGATCAAAGCCACGGCCGATAATGCAGGCTGGCTCGATCTGCAATTGCGGCCTGAACGTCATAACGCTACCAAGGTGCTTATCTTCTTTGATGTGGGCGGATCCATGGATCCATTTGTGACGGCGTGCGAGGAATTGTTTTCGGCGGCGCGGTCCGAGTTCAAGCATCTGGAGTATTTCTATTTCCACAACTGCCCTTATGAGCGT
>JBCCBF010000044.1:0-12921 GCA_039814445.1 Pseudomonadota bacterium | reverse complement strand
CCACCTCATCGATCACATCAATCGCCTTATCGGGCAGCTTGCGGTCGCCGATATAGCGGGCGGAGAGGTCCACCGCGGTTTTAATGGCATCCGCCGTATACTTAACGCCGTGATGCTCCTCATAATAAGGCTTGAGGCCCATGAGGATTTTGACCGCATCATCCAGGGACGGTTCTTTCACATCGATCTTCTGGAACCGACGGACTAAGGCTCGGTCCTTTTCGAAGTGATTCCGGTATTCCTTATAGGTCGTCGACCCGATGCAGCGCAGATCGCCACTTGCCAAGGCTGGCTTCAGCAAGTTGGACGCATCCATCGCACCGCCTGAGGTGGCACCGGCACCGATCACCGTGTGAATCTCATCGATGAACAGCACGGCTTGGTCGATTTGCTCCAACTCAGCCACCACGGCCTTGAGACGCTCTTCGAAGTCACCGCGGTAACGGGTACCCGCTAGCAACGCCCCCATATCCAAGGAAAAGATCGTTGCTTCCTTTAAGACATCAGGCACTTCGCTTTTGGTAATACGCCGGGCTAAGCCTTCGGCAATGGCGGTTTTACCGACGCCGGGATCGCCCACATAAAGCGGGTTATTCTTCGACCGACGGCAGAGGATTTGGATTGTCCGCTCCACCTCATGCTCCCGGCCGATCAGCGGGTCAATCTTACCGCTCGCGGCCTTTTCATTGAGGTTGACGCAATAGGCGTCGAGAGCCTCACGGCCCTTCTTAACCACTTTCTCCCCGGCTGCTTCTTCGTCAGCACCGCTGGGTGAACTGCGCTTGGCATCCCCCTTACCCGGCACTTTGGCAATGCCGTGAGAGATATAATTGACCGCGTCAAACCGGGTCATGTCTTGCTCTTGGAGGAAGTAAACCGCGTGACTTTCCCGCTCGGAGAACAGGGCGACCAGCACATTGGCACCGGTTACTTCTTCCCGCCCCGATGATTGCACATGGATGGCGGCCCGTTGCAAAACCCGCTGGAAACCAGCCGTTGGTTTGGCGTCTTCAGGGGCTGATACGACCAGATTGGTCAGCTCATTATCAAGATAATCGACAACCTCGGATCGGATCTTATCCAAATCCACATTGCACGCGCGCATAACGGCGACAGCGTCCTGGTCATCGGTGAGCGCCAATAACAAATGCTCTAATGTCGCATATTCATGGCTGCGTTCATTGGCAAAGCCCAAGGCGCGGTGCAGCGTCTGCTCTAAGTTACGCGATAACATTGGGTGCCATCCTTTCGTTTGCGGCCGTCAATTCGGTCATTCTTTCTCCAGCGTACATTGCAGCGGATGCTGATGCTGCTGGGCGAAATCCATCACTTGCTGGACCTTGGTCTCGGCAATCTCATAGGTAAAGACACCGCAAACCCCGACCCCCCGTTTGTGCACATGCAGCATGATGCGTGTGGCTTCCTCACGGGTCTTGTTGAAGAACCGCTCCAGCACATGCACCACAAACTCCATGGGTGTGTAATCATCGTTGAGCATCAACACACGATACATAGACGGCTTTTTGGTCTGGACCTTCGGCTTCACAACAACGCCGGTCCCACTCCCGCCGTCATTATCGTCGCTCTGGTTTGAAAGTATTATCGGGTCCATAGGTCCGCTTATGGGTTATCGGTATCGGTCAGGATTACGCACCTGCACTCTTATGATATGAGATGCGGCGGGCTGGTTCAAAGGGCCTCACCATTAAAAAGCGAAAAACTTAAGCACAGACGAACAACTGAGCCGGTGATCAACGGAAAAGTTACCCTCACAAACAAATAACGCCCCCGTGGGTTACAGGGGCGTTATCAAAAAGCCGAATCACTCAGCCTGGTTTTTTCGTCGCAATCGTCACAACGGGGTTATATCCCGATGAGATAAACGCGATGCCTGATTAGGCAGACACGTTCATTTTAGAGACGACGTCGTTGACCCGGCTGGCCAGAGGCTCGGCCGCGTCATTAGCAACTTTGATCGACAGCTCAGAAAGCTTGGTGCCTTCTGCCACGAACTGATCGAAGCTTTTCTTCGCCAGGTCATTTTGCAGATCGGTCACTTCTTTCAGGCTTTTCGCCTTCATCATGGCTTGGCTGGCGCTCACGGATTGCTCCATGGAGGTTTGTGCCAGGTCAAAGAAAGCCTTGGTCAGGTCTTCCATGCCTTTGGTGAGGATTTTGGTGGATTGAACCATAGCTTCGACATTGTCTTTGCCCATGGTTTGGAAATCTTCGAGATTGCCCATTACTGATGCGTTCATGGTTGGTAGTCCTTTCAGGGTGGTAAACGGGAAAGCGGTCGTCACAGAGGCGGCCACTTTAGAGGTTGAAGCGGCTGATTTGGTGACCGGCTTCTTAGAAGCTGTTGGCTTCGAAATAGTTTTCTTGGCCGTGACTGGTTTCGCCTTGCGGGCCACGGTTTTCTTGGCCACTGGCTTCTTGGTCACGGGCTTTTTAGCTACCACTTTTTTAGCCGCTGGCTTGGCCGCCGCTTTTGCCTTAGTGGCGACAGGCTTAGCTTTCGCAGCTGGCTTCGGCTTTGCCACATGCTTTGCTTTAGCTGGCGTCTTCGCCTTTGGTGCCGCAGCTTTTGGCGCGGCAGCAGCTGGTGTCACTGGCTTAGCTTTGGGCGCGGCGGCGCTGGATGGCGTGCCCGCTGCCGCGGCGGCCTGACGACGCACTTCAGCAGGACTTGCTGTGGTAGCGGTTGGCTTAGTGCGCTCGGGCGCTTTTGCCGCCGCTGCTTTTGGTGCGGTGTCGGTGTTCGCGGGGGTCGCAGATTTTGAAGCTTGGTTGCTCATTTATATAATCTCTGTCTCTTTTATTGCTGTGCGGCGCAGGGCATTTATTCGACACAGTCTCTAGCGCAAATAAGTTTTGTGCACTGCAACACGCCCTACATATGGCACGTCCGACAAACATGTCAATGAGTTTTTTGTGCGCCGCAACATAGGCATACAAATGGAATTCCCTGACCACCCCACAATCCAGCCTTACTCAGGCCTAATTTCTCCATGAATGCACCACCACAAGTGTGGCATTTCGGAATCGTGTAAAATTTGGCTGAAATATTAGTTTTCAAAGGGTTGGACAAGGCCGCTATGCGCACATACCCTTAAGTTAGATGTGTTGAGCCCGCTGCCCAGAAAGCCCCCTGTTTATGAGTTCAACTGGTACGATGAAAACTGAGCCCCTCGCGTCGAGAACACGCCGCCTTGCTCAGCGTTGCGCCACCTGGTGCGCCTCCGCCACGTTCGTGGTGGCCCTGTCCTTTACCGTTACGCCCGATGTCCAGGCCAATCCGCGCTATGCGTCGATTGTCGTGGATGCGTATACGGGAGAGGTGCTGTCATCCGATCGCGCTGACAAACAACTCTACCCAGCCTCGCTGACGAAAATCATGACCCTGTTCATGGTGTTCGAAGCGCTAGAACGCAAAGAAATCAAGCTTACCGACCCTTTGCCCGTATCGCGCCGCGCCGCTGGTATGCCGCCGTCAAAGCTCCACCTGCGCCAAGGCAGCACAATCAAAGTTGAAGACGCGATCATGGCGTTGGTGACAAAATCAGCCAATGATGTGGCGGTTGTCGTCGCCGAAGCCTTAGGTGGCACCGAAATTCAATTTGCCCGGAAAATGACCGACCGCGCGCGCCAATTGGGCATGTCGCGCACTACGTTCCGTAACGCCAGCGGCCTACCCAACCGGTACCAAAAATCGACCGCGCGGGACATGGCGACCCTGGGCCGGGTGCTGATTTCACGGTTCCCAGACTATTACACCTATTTCGGCAGCCGCCGGTTCAGCCACAATGGCCGGACATACCGGAACCACAACAAACTCCTGGGGTCCTATAACGGCACCGACGGTATCAAAACCGGTTATATCAACGCCTCCGGCTTTAACCTTGTCGCCTCCGCCCAGCGCGATGGCCGCCGTATTATCGGCGTGGTTTATGGTGGTCGCACCTCAGCGCGCCGTAACAATCACATGGTTAATCTGTTGGATCGCGGCTTTGCCGAAGCCCGACGCCGTGGCCTGGTCTTGGCCGGGCTGCCGCCTGTGCCGAAACGTCGTCCCGGTGCTGAAGCCCCCGATCTGATCGCCATGGCTGACGCTCGCGTGCTGCAAGTGGCCCGGATGGCAAAGCCTAGCTTCGCCACCCCCGCCACCATCACCTTGGCTGAGAATACCGCCGCTACCGCTCAACAGCCGGATTTAGCGCCTGAGGATATGTTGAACTTACCAGCCATTCCTGGACAAAAACCCGATCAAGAGAGCGCCACCAATGCCCAGCCTCGTCTGGTTGTGGCTGGCCTTGGCGCTATTCCGCCTGGCCCCACAACGGGTGAGCAAGCCGCCGGGCAAGGGGACCAAAGCCCTAATGATAGGATCAATGCGTTTGAAGCACCCGACGATAATTTATCTAGCCTAGCACGGTTGAACACCCAGCCAACCGCTCTTACCAACCTCCTTGGGGCGTGGAGCATCCAGGTGGGGGCCTTCCGCACTGAGGACCGTACCGCCGCGGCCATTGAGGCCGCCGTGGAACTAGCACCGGAGCTGCTGAGCTGGGCTGAGCCTTTGGTCAAACCCATCGTGACCGGCCGCGGTACCCTTTACCGGGCGCGGCTTGCAGGGTTGGATGAAGACACCGCACGTACCGCGTGTCTGGCGCTGGAACGTCGCGGCATGGGTTGCTTACCGGTACAAAATGCGACCGTACGTTAAGCCCATGGCATTTACGCAAGGCGTACGCCTTTGCCGGTCAATACTCGCTGCTGCCGCCATACTCGCCTTACCTTTCGTTGCGACCCTGACCTTTGCCGTTCCCCTGAACCCCGCCATGGCTGGGAAAGCGGATGTGCTGGACGCCACATTAGAAGCCTTAGGCAATGGCCAATACCGGGTAACCGCCACCATTCGCCATGATGATGAAGGGTGGGAGCATTACGTGAACCGCTTTGATGTGGTCGCCCCTGATGGTCAGGTGATCCAACAACGGGTCCTGTTCCACCCCCATGTGGATGAGCAACCGTTCACCCGCAGTCTCGAAGTACTGTTGATCCCAGAAGGCGTCGACCGGATTATCATTCGTGCCCATGACAGTCGTCATGGTTTGGGTGGCTGGCAGGCGGTGCTTGAGGTACCGCCCCAGCCTGATGAGCTGCCGTTGGGCGAGGAACCAGCCACTGACCAGGCTCCTGATCAAGCCGCCAATCCCAACGCCCCACCGACTGCTGAACCGGCAAATCAGCCCACGGCACAGTAAGCCCGGCTGATAAATTGCTGCTTAGAACTCTGCCGGCGCAGAAATCCCGCTTTCTGACAATTGGGCGCGCACCATGTCTTTTAAGCGCTCGAGCCCCTCTTCACTGGTGCTCTCGGCCCGCGCGACCAGGACGTCTTGAGTGTTGGACGCCCGCAGCAGCCACCAGCCATCGGCGGTGTTGACCCGTACTCCATCCATGTCATTCACTTTAAGGCTGGTATCCGCCTTAACCCGTGTCTGTACTTCATCGATCGCGGCAAACTTACGGCTCTCGTCCACTTGGAACCGGGTTTCCGGCGTGCTGTGCGTTGACGGCAAATGGGCCGTGAGCTGGGACGCTGGCTGGCCTGATTTCGAAGTAATGGAGATCAGCTTAATGGCGCAGTAAATCGCATCATCAAACCCATGATTATCGCGGAAAAAGATATGACCGCTCATCTCACCGGCGAGCGGGGCGTCCATTTCCTTCATCTTGTCTTTGATCAGGCTGTGCCCGGTCTTCCACATCACCGGGTTCCCACCCAGACGGGAGATCTCGTCAAACAAGGTTTGGCTTGCCTTCACATCCGCGATAACCGTGCCGCCAGGATGCTCACTGAGGGTCTCTGAGGCATAAATCGCAATCAAATGGTCGCCAAAAAGAATGCTGCCATTTTCATCAACCGCACCGATCCGGTCGCCATCGCCATCAAAGGCAACGCCCAGATCCGCCCCGTGTTCGGCCACGGCTTTTTGTAGATCAACCAGGTTTTTGGGTACGGTGGGGTCAGGATGGTGGTTTGGGAAATTACCATCCACCTCAGGATAGAGAGCGATATGCTCACCGGGCAGGCCCTTAAGCACCCCATCGGCAACGGCACCCGCAGCACCATTGCCAAAATCCCAGACGACTTTTAGGGGCTTTGGCATCTGCGCGATGCTGATCAAGTGATCGATATAGGCCTGGGTGATATGCACCCGCTCGGCATCGCCCATGCCCACGGCAAATTCACCACTGGCGGCGCGTACGCCCAAGGCTTGGATCGCATCACCGAATAACGGCCCGCCCTGGGTCAGCATTTTAAAGCCATTATACTCGGGCGGGTTGTGGGACCCGGTGATCATGATGCCGCCCGCGGCTCCCATATGCTTGACCGAGAAATACAACATCGGGGTCGGCCCCATCCCAACGCGGTTCACCCGCATGCCGGTGCTGACCAGGCCCTCAACGATGCCTTCCTCTAAATCCGGTGAGCTGACACGGCCATCATAGCCCACGCACACTTCACGGTTATCGCCCTGCCCGGCAATCATGCTACCGAATGCGCGGCCCAAGGCCCGGGCGTCCTCAAGCGTCAGGGTATCGCCAACAATGCCGCGGATATCGTATTCACGCAGGATGGTTGGATCGAACTGATGGGGTGCCATGATATGCCTCTTTGTTATGGGGTCGACCCAACGGTGGGGCGGCCTACAGATAGGTAGGTGAAACCGGCATCCGCCATTTCTTCGGGCCGGTAAATATTGCGCAGATCAACGATCAATGGCCGTTTAAGGCGCTGTTTTAATTGATCAAGATGCAGTGCACGGAATTCGTTCCATTCGGTGATGATCACCATGCAATCGCTGTTATCAATCGCGTCATAGGCCGTCTCGACCCATTCCACATTGTCGAAATGCTTGGCCGCCTCACCCATACCAATGGGGTCATAGGCTTTTACCTTGATGCCCGCGGCTTGCAGGGCCGGGATAATGTCCAAGCTTGGCGCATCACGCATGTCGTCGGTATTGGGTTTGAAAGTCACGCCCAAAACGCCAACGGTGGCTCCTTTGGCCCCATCGCCTAGCGCCTGGATCACCCGGTCTGCCATGGCTTTTTTGCGGGCATCATTGACCGCCACCACCGCCTCAACGATCTGGGTCGGTGCCCCATGATCGGTGGCGGTTTTGCATAAGGCCAAGGTGTCTTTTGGAAAGCAGGACCCGCCATACCCAGGGCCAGCATGGAGGAATTTGTTACCAATCCGACCATCGAGCCCCATGCCTCGGGCAATATCCTGCACGTTGCCCCCAACCTTCTCGCACAAATCCGCCATCTCATTGATGAAGGTGATCTTGGTCGCCAAAAAAGCATTGGCGGCGTATTTGGTCAGCTCAGCGGTTTCCAACGTGGTGCTTAATAAGGGCGTCTCGTTCAAGAATAAGGGCCGGTAAAGCTCACGCATCAGGCTTTCGGCCCGCTCGCTATCGGTGCCAATCACCACCCGGTCAGGGCGCATAAAATCATTGATCGCTGACCCCTCGCGCAAAAACTCAGGGTTTGAGCATACATCCACATGGGCGCTGGGGTTGGTTTCTGCGATCAGGCGCGCGACCTCACGGCCCGTGCCAACGGGCACCGTTGATTTGGTGATAACCACCGTATAGCCCTGAACGCTCTGGGCAATCTGTTCGGCCGCGGCATATACATAGGATAAATCCGCGTGGCCATCCCCGCGGCGGCTAGGGGTCCCCACGGCAATGAAAACAGCATCCGCCTCGGCAACCGCGGTCGCCAAATCAGTGGTAAAAGACAAACGCCCGGCCGCCGCGTTACCACGCACAAGCGTATCAAGACCAGGCTCATAGATCGGAATTTCACCACGCTTGAGCGCTTCGATTTTATCGATATCGGTGTCAACACAGGTGGTCAGGTGACCAAATTCAGAGAAACAAGCCCCTGACACCAAGCCCACATAACCAGTACCGATCATCGCAATGCGCATAATGCTGTTCCCTCACCGGGCCTTTATCTTGTCGCCTACACCACGTCAGCAATAGCGCTGCGCACATCATCGGCCAGGTCATCGCGGGACAAGGCGAAGGCAAGGTTTGCCGCCACAAAACCGGCCTTGTTGCCGCAGTCATAACGGGTGCCATCAAACCGGAAGCCATGGAATGGCATCGGGCCAATGAGTTGGGCGATAGCATCGGTCAGCTGAATTTCACCGCCCGCGCCGGTTTCCCGTTTATCCAGAATTTTGAAGATTTCTGGTTGCAGGATGTAGCGGCCAATAATGGAAAGATTGCTGGGAGCGTCTTCGCGCTTTGGTTTTTCCACGAGCCCTTTCGCACTGGCCAGGGTGCCATCATCCTGGTCCACATCAAGAATACCGTAGCGGTGCACTTGATCCATCGGCACCTCTTCCACCGCCACCAGATTGCCGCCGACGTTATTATAAGCATCGACCATCTGTTTAAGCGCTGACGTGCCCGAGAGGATCACATCATCGGGCAAGATCACAGCGAACGGGTCATCGCCAATAAATTCACGAGCACACCACACGGCATGACCCAGGCCCAAGGGGGTGTGCTGACGCATCATCGCCAAATCGCCAGCCTCAATCTCTGTGTCCTTGGCTAGCGCCAGCTCGGCGTCTTTACCGCGGTTCGCCAGGGTGTCGTAAAGCTCATAATGGCTGTCGAAATGATCCTCGATCAGGGTTTTGCCCCGGCTGGTCACAAAGGCAAATTGCTCAATCCCAGCGGCCCTCGCCTCTTCCACCGCGTATTGGATCAAGGGCTTATCAACCAG
This sequence comes from Pseudomonadota bacterium, assembly GCA_039814445.1. GTDB lineage: Bacteria > Pseudomonadota > Alphaproteobacteria > TMED2 > TMED2 > TMED2. The sequence goes on along the minus strand of JBCCBF010000044.1, from coordinate 4,101 downwards.
AGTCAGCATTTCCTTGGGCATGACTTTTGTGGCCGGCAGAAAGCGAGACCCCAGACCAGCCACAGGAAAGACAGCTTTGCGAATAGGACGCGACATAATTTATTCCAACTGAATGCAACGGATGACCCCATGCCGGGTCTTGGAAGGGCCTTAGTCATACAAGTGGCAGCCCGACCCGGCAACCTTGGGTCCGCGCCTTTGTTTAAAAACCGGGCTTTAATTGGCGGGTTGTGATTGAAGCGTAGGGGTGTAACAGAACCTGATGGCCTCTAGCGCCGATGATTACGACGCATGGGCCTGGGTCAGCTCATCAACGCTGGGCAAGTTGATTTGTTCCATCAGACTGCGCACCTCTTGCCGTGCTGCCACATGGGACATGCTCAGGGCAATTTCCCCATCCTCGACCAAATCCAACAAGGTCAGCCCTTTTAGATACAGTTCACGGAAAATAACCCGCTCACCGAACCCAGGGGCCTGGCGAAAACCAATACGCTTGCCCAAAGTCTCAAGGATCACCGCGATGTCTCGCTTATTCCGCGCATCGATATGGCCCAGGCGGTTGCGCATGACGATCCAATCAATGGATCCTCGATCACGCATGGCCCGGCGCTTGCGGGTTTCCCAAACCAACTCGCTGTAGACACTGGGTTTCAAGACATCCAAGGTCTCGGCATCGATGGTGGCCAATAAATCAAGATCAATGAAGCTGTCATTCATCGGGGTGATCAGCGTGTCGGCATAGCTATGGCCCAAACGGCTGAGGTAATTGTCCGAGCCGGGGGCATCGATCACCAGAACATCATGATTGGGGGCTAGGGCTTCGATAGCCGCGCTGAGGGCGGTGCGCTCCTCGGCCTCCATGGCCTCTTTTGTGGCGGCATCGGACCGGTGCACCGCGCGATGGGATGGGCAGGGTAAATCAATACCACGCTCATCCCGCCGTTTGACGCGGCGCTCAAAATACCGGGTCAGCGTGCCTTGTCGGGCATCCAGATCAATAGCGCCCACCCGATACCCGGCACGCAGTAAGCCCACAATCACATGCATGGCCGCGGTTGATTTACCCGAGCCACCTTTTTCATTACCCAGCACCACCACATGGCAACCGGCGACACCGCCGCCGCCTTGGGCTGGGTTAAAGCGAGGGTTGAAGGCTGACGGTATCGCCATGCTCATCGTTCCTATTGTTCACACATCATAAAACAAAAGCGGCCCTGATTAGGTCGCCACCAGTAAACCAGCATTAAGATCGCCGTTGGTTTTGGCAAGACTATGACGAGGGTCGCGCTATTCCATGGCTGACAGGTGAGGGATTTCCTGGCGTTTTGGGGCATCAGCTAGGGCTATGACACAGGCGTCGCACGTCCCCTATCGCCTGCAACACGATGTTTTCATCGATGATTCGTCAACCGAATCGATGACGATAAAACCGCCGGATAACGCTAGATATAGTGGGTGCAAAGCCATTCACACACAAATTATCCACTGGAAATCGGCGAATCCAACCAAATCCGGCTTTCGACTCGATCCTTTGCAATGCTAGATATTGTGCATCCGGCATTCGGAGCCACAATTTGTGGTGTTAATTAAGAGAGGTCGTGGGCACAAACGCCCAGATTTAAGGATTGCGGCATGGCAAAGACCCTTACCCCCGATGATGTAGATCAACTGATCGCGCGCAGTGTATCCGCCCTGCCCGGCGACCCGGGTGATCCCTTACGGTTACTGCAAGAGACGGCGACAGAATGGCTGATCGATGATCTGGCCCAAGCCCTGCTTAACCGTGAGATGCCAGATCTGGCCTTGATTGAGCAACGGATCTTAGAGGGGCTAGACGATCAAGATGTACCGGAATGGCTGACCATGTCGCGGGTGGTGTTGGTGGTGCGTGATGCCATGGCTACCTCGGCCTTCACGGCTGCGATCGGTCGCCTTCCCGCCAAATATCGCTACCGGTTTTACGATGATTGGGCGAATTTTGCCGCGCGGTTGTACCAGGATTATCCCGATGAACAGATCGCCGGACGCCCCGCGGTGGCGCTCAACCTGTTGGCCGGTCAGTCAAAAGCCCTGCGTAAGGCGCTGGGCAATGCCCTGAGCCTGGAATTGCATGGCCGGGCCCAAAGCTCTTGGTGGGATGGTTTGCGTAACCTGGCGGCACGAAATGTGCCCACGCAACCGCGTCCACAAGCCGCTCACCAGGTCACCCATCAACCACCGGCCATGAAGCCGTTAAACCCTCAGATGGCACCGCAGGCCGAAATTATCGTTGAGGATGATCGACCCGCCGTCCAGGCGAACACCGACGCCCGGGCCGATGGGGCCACCGGTCAGCCTGTCTTTGATGCCGAGCGTGGTATCAAGCGGCCATCAGGCACGCCGCGGTTAAGCGTCAAGAGCCGTCAGGCCGATGCATCGGCATCCCCTGCCCCAACAGCACCGGCCGTGCCCTCACGGCAGCCAAGCTTGGCCTATCGCCAGCCCACCGCGCCAACCGAACGGGATATGGCGGACAAGCCAACCCAATCGTCAGCGCCGAACGGTGCCCGGGGTGTTAATCGTAGCCATGGGCACGCTGAGGCAGCCGCCCGCCCGACGAAAACCGTGGCAAGGGCCCCAGCAAAAGCGAAAGGCCCAGCCAAGGCACGCAACGCGGGTCAGCCTGTTGACCGCCGAGCGGCTCAGCCAAAGGCGCGGGTGGCTACTAAACGCAAAGTCATACGGCCCGACCAGCCCCGCAATCAGGTAGCAACCCAGCGTCGCAACCCAACCCCTCGTGGCTTACGGGCCTTCGAAGCAACTATTGAAGAACGCTTTGAATCCAGGGGCTTGGCACCGATTGCTGTAACCGCGGCATCGATGGCGGCGATTGTGATGGCGGAAAAAGTTCAGAACGGCAACGCCCCTGAATTCTACGAAGTCGAATACGAAGTGTTGGCCCGTTCCGGTGAAGCGGTCGCACCGGGTGCCGTGCGCACCTGGACCCTCCATGCCTTTATGGAATGCATGCGCGATGAATGGTTCCGTGAGCTGTTCCACGCCCTGCCAAGCCAAGCCCGCGCCGAAACCGTGTGGGTGTGGGCAAAAGCAGCCGCCGAATGGTTTGATGTGCCCGTGAAATTGCGTGAGTTTTGGGTCCGTGCCCTATCGGGGGGTGATCCCGTCTTGGCGGCCGCGGCGGCCCGGGCGTTTGCAGCGAAAACCCCGCAACTGCCCACACGGCCGGCAAGCCCATCCCTGCCCGCGCCACCGCCCACGGCTTTTTCCAGCCCGCGGGTTGAGATCACCAAACCAGCCCCAATGGCTGACACCCCGGCGACCACATCAGCCACGGCTCAAGCGATGCCGGCCTCAAGCACCCAATTAGTGCAGCATATGCACGCCCAGGCCCATAGCAACACGGTGAATGTCGGCCAAGCGCCCGCGGCTCACCAGCCTATGGCGACCGCTATGAATTCTACTGTGCCTACCACGGTGCCCTCCACTATGGGTCATGGGCATGCTTCACAGGGGCGTGCCACCCAAGGGCACGGCCAACCCCAGGCGGTGACACCCGTGATCGATGGGGAAGCACTGACCCAAACCCAAGCCTTAGGGCCACAGCCCCAGGCGGTCTCAACGCCGAAGGCAACCCCGTCACGGGGCATGCCAACGCCAAGTGCGGGTTTGATGATGGGTCGCCGTCCCCAGCCAATTAATTTGACCATGGATCAGGTGCGTCAGCCCCAACACATGCCTGCTAAACCAGCCCATGCCACCGGTATTTTCGAACGCCAGACCCCACGGCCAACACCGGCAGCGGCTGATCAGGCACCCACGGCCACCATGCCCATGGGCAACCCAGTGGCGAGCCCGATGCACACCAACGCCACCACTACCGGCGCCATGACAACCAGTGCTGGCAAAACGGCAACCATGGAAGCCACCACGGTTGTGGCCCCATCAGCGGGCCCAACAGGCCAAGCGCGACCGCTGCCGAAGCGCCTCGGTATGCCGCCCATGCCAAAGCGGGTTGGTCCAGCCTGTTTCTTTGATGCTCCAATTCGCTGCCATCGAGCTCATGCCAATCGGCATTGCAATTGCCATCAGTTACCTCAACCT
>JBCCBF010000423.1:0-1817 GCA_039814445.1 Pseudomonadota bacterium | reverse complement strand
GCGCTTGGGCAAAGGTACGGGCCCCTTGGGCCTCGGTGGCATGGCGCCGGTTAGTCACCGGGGCGCCATGCGTGTCCTTCGCCCCCTGCTTGAGACATCGCGGGCGGCCATTATGGCGACGGTCGAGGCCCATGATTTGAAAGTAACCGAAGACCCATCAAACACTGACCTTACCTTCCAACGCAACCGGTTGCGGGCCGCCGCTGATGATCTGGCCGGGTTGGGCCTGACCAACCAAGGGATTAGCCGCACCGCCCAGCAACAGGGGCAAGCCAATCGATTGCTCGAACGCCAGCTTGCCAACCTGGCCGCCATGGCGGTGTCCATCGATGGCCTGGGCTGTGGTTACGTCCATTACCCGGTGTTTCACGCTGCCGGTGATGGTTTGCTGCGCGAAACCTTGATCGGGCGGCTTATCTCGACCATTGGCGGGCACCATTATCCGATCAAACGTCAGTTACGCGAACACGCCGCCCAATGGATCGCCCAGCCGTTTGAGGCCTTGAAACCGATTACCCTCGGCCGGTGTTTGTTGTCGCCCTCGGTCCGCGATGGGCGGCAGGATGTGACCGTGGTTCGGGAAACCGTGACGGTTGATGCGTTGGAATTAAAGCTCACTGATGAAAATGACTTCTTACGTTGGGATAACCGCTTCTCCCTATCGGTAGGACCTTTTGAAGCGGGCGAAGACGCCAAGATATTACCCGCAGATCAAGCGGTTTGGTCGATGTTAAAAGAAGACCTTCCAGACCGCCTAGCTGGCCTTCCCGCTCGGCTAAGGTGTTCTTTACCTTCCCTTTATCGGCGCGGGGACCCGATCGCTGTGTTGGCCCCGGGGTACCTGGATGCCCAGCCCGCCGCCACAGGTTGGGCGGTGAGCTTCTCACCCCCTTTACCGATGTTGCGGTCTTATTAGCGGTTGTTTGCAGCCCAATTGCGATTATCTTATCAATGAACTCTGATGGCTATTGCCGTTCAGGCGCTATAATTATTGTGATAAGTGCAGGCTTTAAGTCTTCCTATGCTCTCACTTTCAGCGGTTATGAGGATCGCTGGTTTAAAAAGGTAGCAACGTGAATAATTTCAGTAAAAACCTGGCCCTATGGATTGTCATTGGCGTCTTGCTGATCGCTCTCTTCAACCTGTTCCAAAATTCCAATAGCCCCCAGCAGCAAGCCACCATGGCTTATTCTGATTTTCTGGCGGATGTGGATGCCGGCCAGGTGCGTGAAGTTCAAATGCGCGGCCAAAATCTTCGCGTGGTTGCCACCAATGGCGAAGTCTTCAACGTCTTTATGCCTGAGCAAGCCAGCCCGGTTGAGCAGCTGATCGCCCGCGGTGTCAAAGTGGTGGGCGAGCCGATCGAAAGCGATGTGCCATCCTTGGCCTCCATCCTCATTTCCTGGTTCCCCATGCTGCTCTTGATTGGTGTTTGGCTGTTTGTCATGCGCCAGATGCAAGGCGGCGGCGGTAAGGCCATGGGTTTTGGTAAATCAAAAGCCAAAATGCTCACGGAAAAGCACGGTCGCGTGACGTTTGACGATGTGGCGGGCATTGATGAGGCCAAGGATGAACTCGATGAGATCGTTGAATTCCTGCGCAACCCGCAGAAATTCAGCCGTCTGGGCGGCAAGATCCCCAAGGGCGCGCTGCTGGTGGGTCCTCCGGGTACTGGTAAAACGCTTCTCGCCCGTGCTGTGGCTGGGGAAGCGGGTGTGCCCTTCTTCACCATCTCCGGTTCTGACTTCGTGGAAATGTTCGTGGGTGTGGGTGCGTCGCGCGTCCGTGACATGTTCGAGCAGGCCAAGAAAAACGCG